>NZ_JANCLV010000011.1:0-137146 GCF_024294965.1 Pseudarthrobacter humi | reverse complement strand
ATCGGCAGGGGCAGCCTGAGCCTGTACAAGGTCCTCAAGGAACTCCAGGAACACCTCGTCCAGCTACTCAGCCGCTGCCCCTACTGCCAACACGCACCCCCAACCTAACAAAGTACTACTAGGCCTCCGGTTGTGGCCGCGCACGTTTGAGCGCGCGGTGCAGCCTGGCGTTGGCAGCCTCAAGTTCCAGGACTTTTGCGACGCCCGCGAGGTTGAGTCCCTGTTCCAGCAGTTCCCCGATGCGCAGGAGTACGGCGATGTCGGCATCACTGTACTGGCGCGTGCCACCGGAGGTGCGGGCGGGCGTGAGCAGGCCCCGCGTCTCGTAGAGCCGGATGTTCTGCTGGCCGGTGCCAGCCAGCTGGGCCGCCACGGAGATGGCATACAGCGCCCGTCCGGGAGGGCGCGGAGATTCGCGCCCTGAAGTGGACCCTGTCATGGCAGCCCTCAAATTTCCTGCGAAGTGTCTTGCTTCAGTTTCCCACGAGTGCTATAAAAAATCTATATTCACCACCATAGATATGGAGTGGTGGGTATGCGTTCCGAATCAATAACTTCACGCTGAAGGAGTGGGAAATGATGTTAATGCGTACGGACCCGTTCCGTGAGCTGGACCGGCTCACCCAGCAGGTCTTTGGAACCGCGGCCCGGCCGGCGGCGATGCCCATGGATGCCTGGCAGGAAGACGGCGAATTCGTGGTCGCGTTCGACCTCCCGGGCGTCAAGGTGGACTCCGTGGACCTGAACGTCGAGCGCAATGTCCTGACGGTCCGGGCGGAGCGTCTTGATCCGACCCAGCCCAACGTTGAGCTGGTGGCCTCCGAACGCCCACGCGGTGTGTTCAGCCGCCAACTGATCCTCGGCGACACGCTGGACACGGAGCACATCAAGGCCAGCTACGACCAAGGCGTCCTGACACTACGGATCCCGGTGTCGGAGCAGGCCAAGCCGCGCAAGATCGAGATCGAAACAAAGGGCCAACTGCACGAGATCGGAGGCTAGCCGTTCCCCGGGGCGCGGGCAGTCTGTTGCCCGCGCCCCGGCGCCGTGCACGTGCCGACGAGAATTCTTCCGAGAAGCCGCGCCATGACCACCCAGCCGGACTACTACGATGTGCTGCGCGTGAAGCCTGCTGCCAGCCAGCAGGAGATCTCGCGCGCCTACCGCGTGCTGATGCGCACCCACCATCCGGATCTCGACGGCGATGCAACAGACGGCGCCAAAGCTGGCGGCGACCCAACCCGTGCCGAACTGCTGCGGATCATGCAGGCCTTCGCCGTCCTGCGGGATCCGGCGCGGCGGGCAGCCTACGACAGGAGCCGGACCGGCATCAACGCGCAGGGTGCGGGTCCGGTCGTCATCCCCGTCAGAATTGTCAATCGGCGGGACGAGCCGGTTGGCAACACCATCAGGATTACGCCCGTTCGCTGGGAAAGCGGTCCGTGGACGTAGGCCCGAAAGACGACAGCCATCAACCGCGAGGAGGCGGACAACAATGACCGAGTGGCGCCGCTACGATTCCCACCTGATCCCCGCGTTCCACGAACGCTTCGAGCAACGCTGGGGCAAGGGCACCGCGCCGTTCCTGAATCCTGAAGCCCATGAAGAGCCGTTGCCCCGGGCCCAATGGATCAACCCCGTCACTGGCGCGGCCCTGGCCGTTGTTCCCGTGTGGACCGCAGATGACGAACAGCAGCGGTCCTTCGGAGTGTTCTATCTTCCGCCCGCCGGCGATATCTGGGTGCTCCGGCCCGGTTACACCGGCTACCTGGAGCCGGCCGAAGGCGACACGGAGCAACTCGTCACGCTCCGGAACGATGCCTACCGGAAGGCTGTTGCCCACGCCAAGGAATTTCTGTTCGGCTCACAATGAGTCGGCCGGGCCAGGCATTCCCGGCTGAGGAAATCCAGGACCAGGAAATCCAGGCCCCAGAAAAGCCGGCCCGGGCAAGCCGGCGGCGTCCGTGCCGCTGCCCAGCAGGCTGCGGGTGAGGGTTTCGGCGTCGGCCATCAGGTCCTCCACGGCGGCCGCCAGGTGCGAATCGGACACCGGCGTGGTATCCAGCGCCGCAGCCACCACCGCCCGCCGGACCAGTTCCCGCGCGAAGGAGGCGGTGGTTCCGGCCGTCCGTTCCGCGGCGGCATCCAGTGCCGCCGGGCTGAACGCCACCAGGCGGCCGTACAGTTCCAGCAGCCTGACCCGCTCGGCATGGGCCGGCAGCGGGATCTCCACCGCGAGGTCCACCCGGCCCGGGCGCTGCGCCAGCGCCCGCTCCAGCATGTCCGGCCGGTTGGTGGTGAGGACAAACGCGACGTCGGCGTCGTTGTCCAGGCCGTCCATGGCGTCCAGCACCTTGACGATCGAGGGCTGCAGTGCCCGGGCCATGCGGGCCGCTTCCGAGATCCTGGCGAGGGAACCGCCCGAGAGGAGGATCGCCGTCGAGCCTTCACTTTGGCTCAGCAGGTGGCGCACGGTGTGCGTCTTGCCGGTCCCCGGGCGGCCGTACAGCAGGATGCCCCGTTTGAGATGCTGGCCGTGCTGTTTGAGGGACGCCCGGTGCGTGGCGATGCCCACGGTGTGGTCCGTGACCTTTTGCAGCAGCCCGTCGGGCATGATGACGTCCGACGCCGGGAGGCTGGGACGGTGGTGGAACGTCACACCCGCGGTGCTCGGCCCGTACTCGGACATGACCAGGGAGATGACCTGTTCTTTGAGGACGCTGTTGTTGTCCATCCGGAGGCGGAACTGGGCCAGGAATCCGGTGGCTGTTTCCGGTCGGGCGGCCAGCAGTTCCAAGGTGGCGGACTGGCGCCCGGTATGCGGGGCCGCGTCGCGCTGCAACACGGCTGAAGAGCCAGAGCCCCATGGCCACCGCCTGGCGCTGCTGGCCAGGTCCCACGGCAAGACCCCGCCATCAGGATGTCCGCATCCACAAACCGGTGCGGCGGGATGTTCTCCGCCACCACGGAGAGGCCTTCGGCCGGCTCTCCCAGGTGTTCTGTCAGAGCCTCGGGCAGCTGCTTGCCCGCCTGCACCGACCCTAGCAGCGACGCTCGTCAGCAGCCCGGCCGTGTGACATTCTGGGATGTACGCGTTCCACGCTTCCTCTTTCATAAGGCTGACTCGATGCATATTTCCGCCAAGGACCTGGCCTCCCTCATCCCTGCGGACTTCACCCTGGGAGTAGCCACCGCGGCCTTCCAGATCGAAGGCGCGCTCACCGAAGACGGCAGGGGCCCGGCGGGCTGGGACGTGTTTTCGGCCAAGGAAGGTGCCATCGTGGACGGCCACAGCCCGGCCGTCGCCTGCGATCACTATCACCGCATGCCCTACGACGTTGCCCTCATGAAGCAGCTGGGCGTCGACTCGTACCGGTTCTCACTGTCCTGGCCCCGGATCCAGCCCACGGGCAGCGGGCCGGTGAACCCGGCCGGGCTGGCGTTCTACGACCGGCTCCTGGACGAGCTCCTGGCCAACGGCATTTCGCCCATGGTCACGCTCTATCACTGGGACACTCCGCTGGCACTGGACGACGCCGGCGGCTGGATGAATCGCGATACCGCCTACCGCCTGGGGGAGTTCGCCGCGATCGCCGCCGCTGCTTACGGCGACCGCGTTGCCCGCTGGGTCACCATCAACGAGCCCGCCACGGTCAGTACCAACGGCTACACCATGGGCCTGCACTCACCGGGCGAAACGCTCATGCTCAACGCACTGCCCACCGTGCACCACCAGCTCCTGGGCCATGGGCTCGCGATGCAGGCGCTGCGGGCGGCCGGGGTCCCCGGCGAGATCGGGATGACCAACGTGTACTCGCCCATGGTCCCGAACTCCATCAACCCCCTGGACTGGATGAGTGCGGGCCTGATGGACATCGCACAGAACCGGTTGTACGCGGACCCCGTCCTCACGGGCCAGTATCCGGACATCATCCGCGCCGCGAAGTTCTTCGGCTCCTTTGACCATCCGGACGAGGACATGGAGATCATCTCCCAGCCGCTGGATTTCTACGGCCTGAACTACTACATGCCCACCAAGGTTGCGGTCGGCCCCGGTGACGGGGCCGTGCCGGCGACCATGGCGGAGGCCATGGGCAGTGACCTGAGTGAGGCCGGCAATGGCGCCACGCCGTTCCACGTCGAGCCCTGGCCCGAGGCGGACATCACCGCCTATGGCTGGCCGGTGAAACCGGAGTACATCGGGGTGGCGCTGAAGGAAATGGCGGAGCGGTACGCGCATCTCCCGCCGGTGATCATCACGGAGGGCGGGGCCAGTTTTGAGGACATCATCGTCCGGGATAAGTCCACCAACACCACGTTCATCCCGGACGAGCGGCGGCTGAAGTATCTGTCGGACCACATCGAGGCCGCACTGAAGGCCACGGCTCCCGGCGGTGACGCCGAGGGCATTGACCTGCGCGGATACTACGTGTGGTCGCTGCTGGACAACTTCGAATGGTCGGCAGGCTACAACCAGCCGTTCGGGTTGCTCCATGTTGACTTCGAGACCCAGGAGCGCACGCCGAAGGCGTCCTACTTCTGGCTCCAGGAGCTCATCGAGGAGCGGAACCTTGCGGCGGCGGCGGGTGCCGCCGTCGCGCAGGCCGCCAGTGAGGAACCGGACACCGCCGCTGATCCCGAAACGGCCGTATCTCCCGACGACGGCGTGACCACCTCGGGTGCCACCGCCTAGCCTCGTGGGGACATGTCGCTCGGACTTGGGCATGTTCACCGGAACCTAGCCGGCGTGGTGCACGTCCTCCGGGTCCTCGGGTGAGTCATTGCGCCGTTCCTTCACGAGCTTGCTGGCGCTCACCAGCCGTAGCGCGGTCACCAGCAGGATCCCGCCCAGCATGTTAAAGACCACGACATAGGAAAACCAGCCGAGCCATTCAAGGTAGGTGATGTCAGCACCCGTGTGGATGGCGCCGAAGATCAGCAGCGAGTCCAGGATCGAGTGGAAGAGCTGCAGCCCGTAGAGCAGGAAAGCGCCCACGACGGCGGCCGCGATCTTGCCGGTGACGCTGTCCGTCCCGTGCTGCATGCGGGTCATCAGCGTGATGGTGCTCCCCGCCAACACGGCAAGACACACGGTTTTCCAGTTAAACCCGGCGTCCAGATAGTGGTTGGCTTCCGTCGTGATGGTCTCGCTCCACTGCGGGAACGCTGTCATGATCAATGCCATAAACAGCCAACCGCCCACCAGATTGGCAATGAGTGTGCCGCCCCAGAGCTTCCCGAGCTGCGCGTAGCTCGCCTCCCGTGCGACGACGGCGGCAATGGGTACCAGGAAGCCTTCCGTGAACAGTTCGCTCTTGGCCAGCAGGAGGGCGATGAGGCCTGCACTGAAGGCCAGTCCAGCGAGAAGGTGGTTCCCGGTCTCGTAGAGAACGCCGAGGTAGGCCATGATGCCAACGCCTATTTCAAACCCGCCGAACAAGCCGGTGATGAGCACGTCCCGAAAGGAGCGGTTCAGCCGCTGCGCGCCTTCCTCAACCGTGCGGTCGAAGGATTCCTCCACCTCCTCCTCAACCGGGCCTGGATTGTCGCCAAGTTCCCGCCGCCGTGCATCGCCGTCGGTGTCGCTCATGCGTGTCGCCTATCCGCCTGAAAGTGTGTGGTGATTCATCTAGAGGAGGTCCAGGAGTTTAAGCTGTTTCGCCATCCCCGCGCCGTCCGGCGAATAGATCCAGGGCACCACCGACGTGGTGTGGTCGCCGTCCTCGGAGTGGCCGCCGGCGAAGACGGACTCGCTGACGGAGAGCTGCCGAATGGCGATGGCGGCCACCTTGTCGGCGTTTTCCTGGGCGAAGCCTGAGTAGATCTGTTCGTCGTGCTGGCCGTTGTCGCCGATCAGGAGCCACCGCATGTCCGGGAATTCCTTGGCGAGCCGCTCCAGGTTGCGGTGCTTGTGCTCCTGCCCGCTGCGGAACCAGCGGTCCTGGGTCAGGCCCCAGTCCGTGAGCAGGAGGGCGCCGGATGGATACATGTTCCGGCCCAGGAACCGCGCCAGGGTAGGGGCAGCATTCCACGGACCCGTGGACAGGTAGATAACGGGCGCGTCCGGGTGTTCAATAGTGAGCCTCTCCAGCAGGACCGCCATCCCCGGCGTCGCCATCCGGGCCCGTTCGCTGAGGACAAACGTGTTCCACAGGGCCAGGAACGGCCTGGGCAGGGCGGTGACCATCACGGTGTCGTCGATGTCGGACACGATGCCGAACTTCGCATCGGCATCGATCACCTGGATCAGCGTCTCCACGGGTTCGGTTCCGTCAGCCCGCAGGATGGCCGTGTGCCAGCCCGGCGGGAGCTGCACGTCCACCACGGTGTCGATCAGGCCGCCCCGGTCCGCCCGGACCCGGGTGGTGACGCCGCCGATGGTAATTTCCACCTCGATAAACTGCAGGGGGACGCTGGTGAAGGCCCGCCAGCCGCGGACGTTTTGTGTGCCGTTGCGGGCTGCGTGCTCGGCCCGGCTGCCCGGGGCGGGATTCCTGCTCAACAGGACGCGGCCAAGCACACGTGCCCAGCCGGTTGAACCGTAGCCCTGGTACGCAATGGTCTGTGGCTTGAAATTCCAGCGCTTGGCGAGCCGGATGCGGACGCCGTTGACGACGTCGGAGATCCGGTGCGCCAGGCGGAAAATCTGGGTGCCGGACAGTGGTGCTGGGTGCGGAGTGTTCTGCGCTGAATTCTGAGGAGCCCTGTCCATGCCTCCACTCTGCCACAGCGCAACCCCGCGCCGGGCACGTTCGGCGGTCCCGCCGTCGTGCGTGACGTCAGCCTCCACCAAGGAGCCAACGGAGGGTGTCGGCGTTCCGGACGGCGTTCCCGCCGCCTCGTTGTTGAAATAGGCATAAACGTCCTTGCCGGCCGCCGACCATTCACGGATCCGGTCCGCCCACCACTGCAGATCGGTATCGGAGTAGGAGCCGCCGTACAGGTGCTGATGGTCAGGCCCGTGGAGCCGGATGTAGACGAAGGGCGCCGTGGCGCGGAGGATGCACGGCAGATTGGCGCCGCTCATGATGCAGTAAGCGGCCTGGTGCCTTTCCAGCACGGCGTAGACGTCCGGATGGTCCCAGCTGGGGTGCCGGAACTCCACGGTCACCCGGATCCACCACGGGACCGCGGCGAGGAAGTGATCCAGCCGGGCATCATCGCGCTGCAGCTGCGGTGGCAGTTGGACCAGCAGGACAGCGCGTTTGTCGCCCAGTTCATGCCAGCAGCGCGCGATACGCTCCAGCCAGACTTCGGGTCCGTAGAGTTTCTTGCCGTGCGTCAGGCCGCGCGGAGCCTTGACGGACATCGCGAACCCGTCCGGGAGCCTGCGCCGCCAGCTGGCGAAGGACGCGTCCCGGGGCCACCGGTAAAAGCTGGCGTTCAACTCAACGGTGCCAAACCGGGAAACGTAGTGCTGGAGCCTGTCCCGGGCCGGGAGGCCTGGCGGGTAGAGCACGTTCTCCCAGTGGTCATAGCTCCAGCCGGAGGTGCCGATGTGGACAGCCACGGTCAGCAGACCCGCCGGGGAGAAGGGTGAACCATGATGCCTCCGGTGTTCGTGGACCGGCCGTCAACTCAGGCTACACCGCTGTGCTTCGCCACTATCATCCACGGTTGTTTCCTCCGGCAGGACCCATCCGTGTGGCAGTGTATGGGAATGGCGCGCATTGAAGATTATGCAGTGGTTGGCGACCTTCACACCGGCGCCCTGGTCAGCACCGAGGGGTCCATCGACTGGCTTTGCCTGCCGCGCTTCGACTCGCCGGCATGTTTCAACGCGCTCCTGGATACGCCGGAGGCCGGACGCTGGCTACTGGCACCCGAAAGCGGCGGCACCTGCACCAGGCGCGGCTACCGGGAGGGGACCCTGATCCTGGAAACAGAGTGGGAAACCCCGGAGGGCACCGTCAGGGTCATTGACTTCATGCCGCCACGCGACGAGGTAGCGGACATCGTGCGGATCGTCGAGGGCGTGAGCGGAAGCGTCCGGATGCACGGTGAACTGGCGCTGAGGTTCGACTACGGGCATATCGTCCCCTGGGTGCGGCGCGACAAGCACGGCCTGCATGCCATCGCCGGCCCGGACTCCGTCTACTTCGTCACCACGGCGCCGCTTCACGGCGAGGACATGCTGTCCGTCAGTGACTTCACGGTCCAGGGAGGGGATCGCATCCCCTTTGTCCTGACGTGGGCGCCCAGCCACGTTCCCCGCCCGCACACCGTGGACGCCGAGGTGGTGCTGGGCACCACCCTGGCCTTCTGGCGCGGCTGGGCATCCCAGTGCACCGTGCAAGGAAAGTACCAGGATGCCGTGGTCCGTTCGCTGGTGACACTGAAGGCGCTGACCTACGCTCCCACGGGCGGCATCGTCGCAGCGGTCACCACGTCCCTGCCGGAACAGCTGGGCGGTCCCCGCAACTGGGATTACCGCTTCTGCTGGCTGCGGGACGCGACCATGACGCTGCAGGCGCTCCTGGCCGCCGGCTACACCACCGAGGCGGCCGCCTGGCGTGGCTGGCTGCTCCGCGCTGTGGCGGGCGATCCGGCCGACCTGCAGATCATGTACGGAATCCACGGCGAACGCAGGCTTCCGGAAATGGAACTGCCGTGGCTTGCCGGGTACGAGAATTCAAAACCGGTACGGACCGGCAACGGCGCCGCCGAGCAGCTTCAGCTGGACGTCTGGGGCGAGGTCCTGGACTGCCTGGCGCTGACCAGGAACTCCCTGCTGAAGCACACGGACGAGTCCTGGGACGTCCAGGTTGCCCTGATGCAGCACCTTGAGACCATCTGGGACCAGCCGGACAACGGACTCTGGGAGATGCGCGGGCCGCGGCGCCATTTCACGCACTCCAAGGTGATGGCCTGGGTGGCCGCGGACCGGATGGTAAAGGGCGTCCGCGATTTCGGACTGCCCGGCCCCGTGGAACGCTGGGAGGCTCTTCGCGACACCATCCACGGGGACGTCATGGCCAACGGCTTCGACCCCGTCCGCAACACATTTGTGCAGGCGTATAGCCGGCCCGAACTGGATGCCAGCCTGCTGCTGATCCCGCGGGTGGGCTTCCTGCCGCCGGATGATCCCCGGGTGCTGGGGACCATCGACGCGATCCAGCGGGAGCTGACCGAAGACGGTTTTGTACTGCGCTACCGTCCCGCCGACAGCGACGACGGCCTCCCGGGGGACGAAGGGGTGTTCCTGGCCTGCTCCTTCTGGTTGGTGGAGGCCCTGCTGGGCGCCGGGCGCAGGGCGGAGTCCACCGAACTCTTCGAACGGTTGCTGGAACTCCGCAACGATGTGGGTCTGCTGAGCGAGGAGTGGGGCGTCAAAGCAGGACGGCAGCTGGGCAATACACCCCAGGCCTTCAGCCACTTCGCGCTTGTGACAAGCGCTCTTGAGCTGCATCAGGATACAGTTCGCCGAAGTGACATACCTATTCCCCCGGAGACCGAAAGGGTAGGGCAATGAGGGCCCTTACGGCTGGTCCGCTCTTCACCTCCGGGAGATAGGTAAGTATACTTACTAGACTCGCGGAGCGCTCCTACAAGGCACAGCGCCGCGACTGAACGAGGGGTGGTTGTAATGGCCGGACATTTTGAACTGGTGGATGCGCCTGACGGCGGCTACAGGGTACGGATGTTGGATGGTTCAGGAAGCCTGATGGCAATCTCGGTGACTTTCCCCACGAAGCGCGCAGCCGTGGCTGGGGTTGCCATGGCCCGCGAGATTGCCGGTACTGGCCTGATCAGGGACCGCAGCAGCAACGGGGCCGGCGCCGTTATCCGCGACCGGGTTGGTCCCGTGTCCTCCCCGAAAGACACTGCGGCTGCCCGCGGCAAGAAGTTGTCCGGGGCCGCCCGCGTTGTAGCCGGGTGATTACCCAAAGCCACGCCTTGGTCCGCGGGCGGCGATTCGGCGTCCTCTTTGACGTTGATGGAACCTTGGTGGACTCCGCCTACATCCACACGCTCGCGTGGTGGCAGGCGTTCCGCCAGCACCGGTATGACGTTCCCATGGCCGCCATTCACCGGTGCGTCGGGATGGGTGGCGACCGTTTGGTGGACACGCTCCTTCCTGCTGGCCGGGACCGCGGGGCCGACGCCGAAATCCTGGCCAGCCATGCGGCAGTCTTCGCGCAGAGCTGGCCGTCGCTGCGTCCGTTCGACGGCGCCAAGGAGCTGCTTGCCCAGTGCCACGCCGGGGGACTCGCCGTCGCCCTGGCATCATCGGCGCGAATGCAGGATCTGGCGGCCACCCGCAAGGCCCTCGGTGCGGACTCGTTCATCCATGCCGCCACGAGCGCGGACGATGCGAAGGCAAGCAAGCCGGCTCCGGACATCCTCGTGGCCGCGCTTGAAGCTGTTGGTGTGGCCGCGGCCGGAGCAGTCTATGTGGGGGATGCGGTGTGGGACATGCAAGCTGCTGCCGCGCTGGGAATCCCTGCCATCGGCGTCACCTGCGGCGGGACCAGCGCCGCCGAACTCCGCGAGGCAGGCGCGGCCGAGGTCTACAACGGCCCCCGGGACCTCCTGGACAACCTGCAGGCAAGCGCCATCGGCAGGCTGCTGACGCTGGAATCGAACCCCGCAGCGCGAACCGGCAGCACCTGACGTCAAAACCCGGATTTGAGGTAATCTGCTGCCAACTCGGGGTTAGAGGGGGAGCAGGCCTGAGAGGTCGGCGCGCAGACCGGAGGCGGACACCTTGTGCGCCGCGACGGCGTCCGCCCAGCTCAACTGGCCGGTCACCATGCCCAGCCAGGTGGCGGCGTCGCACTCGATCACGTTGGGCGGGGTTCCGCGGGTGTGCCGCGGCCCCTCCACGCACTGGGTGACGCCGAACGGCGGCACCCGCACCTCCACCGAGTTCCCCGGCGCCCGCGCGGTCACCTCCTCCAGCGTGTACCTCACGGCCGTGGCCGTGATGTTGCGGGGGAGCGGAACGTCCGACGGCGACGCGGCGGCTTCCTGCCATGCGGCCAGTGCCGCTGTGCCTTCTTCAATGCCGATCCGACGGCGTGCTACAGCCATCAGTCCAGGAGCGCGGACACGGCCGGGCCCAGGCGGATCTTGCCCACCTCGTGGCTGCCGCCCATCACCGGGGCCACCACTTTTTCGAGGACGCTGGAAACGCCCGGAATATCCACGGCGCCAACCGCGGCGAGGAGGGTCAGGCCCACCAGGGACGTGGCGCGCAGATTCCCGTCCAGCATCTTGATGGCCACCGAGACACCCTGGGGTGTGGCCATGGCCAGGACACCCTCGGCGCCGATCTTGGCGATGATGCCCAGCTCGTCCATCACGATGGTGTTGGCCTCGCCGCGGCCCTGGACGGCCCAGGGGTAGTCGAGCATGGACGTGGTGATGGTGGCAGCGCGGGCGTTGGAGTTCTTGTCGCCAGGGGCCTTGGCCAGCATCGAGTAAGCGCGGGCGAGCCCGGTCAGCGAAATAGCAGCAACCGGGGCCCCGCACCCGTCAATGCCCAGGTGGGCGATCTTTTCGCCGCTGTATTCCTCGATCACGCTGCGGACGCGCTGCTGCAGCGGATGGTTCGGTTCGAGGTAGCTGTGCGTGTCCCAGCCGTTTTCGGTGCAGGCCCACAGGAAGGCGGCGTGCTTGCCGGAGCAGTTGAAGGCCAGCTTCGATTTGCCCTTTTCGGACCGGACCAGCCAGTTGCGGGCCGTCTCGTCCTGCGGCCAGGCGGCGGGGCACTGGAGCTGGTCCTCCCGGACGCCTGCGGCCTTGAGCATTCCCTCCACGACGTCCATGTGGTCCAGGGAGCCCACGTGGCTGCCGCAGGCCAGCGCCACCTGCGCGCCGCGCAGCGGAACCCCGGACTGCATGGCCGCCAGGGCCTGCAGCGGTTTAAGCGCGGACCGTGCGTACAGGGGAGTCCGGATGTCGCCGAGTTCTGTGACGACGGACCCGTCGCCGGACAGTACGACGGCTGAGCCGATGTGCCGGGACTCCACAAAACCGCTTCGTTCAATAACGGCGAGTTCGACGGCGGAGTCCACGGTGAACGTGGCATGCGGGTTGTGCGGCATGCTGCCAGTCTAGGGCCCCCGGAGGGAAGACCTGCCTGATGCCGGGCTACTGCACGGTGACCATGACTGACTGCCAGCCGGAGGCGCCGTCGGGCACCGGGTCGGCCCGCTGGTCGGTCTGGACTTCGCCCGTTCCGTCGGTGGCGCGGACCTTGATGTAGTGCGGTCCCGGTGTGGCTTCCCAGTCGAAGGACCACTGGCGCCACGTGATGAGGGACGCCTCGGTGGACAGGACGGCCTCGGCCCAGGGGTTGTTGTCGATCTGGACTTCCACCTTGGTGATGCCGCGGGTCTGCGCCCATGCCGTGCCGCCGATCGCCACGCGGCCGGCGGGCACCTTGGCGAAGGACTTCGGGACTTCCACCCGGGCCATGGTCTTGATGGGGCCACGCTCGGACCAGCCGCGCTGGGTCCAGTAGGCCTTGCTGTCGGCGAACCGCGTCACTTCCAGGTCCACCACCCACTTGGTGGCGGAGACAAAACCGTACAGCCCGGGCACCACCATGCGCACCGGATAGCCGTGCTCCAGCGGCAGGGGCTCGCCGTTCATGCCGATGGCCAGCATGGCGTCGCGGTCATCCTGCAGGACCTCCAGCGGCGTGGAGGCACTGAAGCCATCGATCGACGTCGAAAGCACCATGTCCGCGCCGTCCTTGGGACGTGCCCGCTTGAGGACCTCGCGGATGGGCAGGCCGAGCCAGCGGGCGTTCCCGGCGAGGTTGCCGCCCACGGGATTGGAGACACAGGTGAGGGTCACGTGCGACTCGATGAGGTCGGCGTCGAGCAGGTCCTGGAACGTGAGGCGGACCTCTTCCTCCACCAGCCCGTGCACGCGGAGCTCCCAGTCGTCGGCGTTGATTTCGGGGACGCTGAGGGCGGTATCGATCCGGTAGAAGTCCCCGTTGGGCGTGATCCAGGGCGTCACGCCGGCCGCGGGGGACTGGACCCCGGCGGGCACAGCCGCGGCGGCCTTTGCCGGGGCGGGCAGCTGCAGGGCCTCTCGGGCCTTGGAGATGTTGCTGCGCGCGGCACTGAGCAAGCGGCCGCCCGTGGCCGCGATCCCGGCGCCCACCACGGTGATCCCGGCGGCGGCGAAGAAGCGGCGGCGGCTGGTGGCGGGACGGTCAGGTTCCTCGGCGCCGGTGTCGGCAGGCGCCTCGGGCCAGGACTTCAGCCGCCACAGCGGTGCGATCAGCAGCCGCAGCACCGCCAGCCCGGCAATTGTCCCCAGCACGGTGGGGATGGCATCCAGCGGTTTCACGCTGGCCCGTGTCACCACGCTGGCCACGATCACCGCGCCCATCAGCAGCACCCCGGCCACGCCCAGCGCCCACTTGCGGTAGGCCACCACACCCAGCACGCAGGCCAGCAGGAAAATGGTCAGGCCCATCCCCACAAACAGCGCGGCTTTGTCATTCGTACCGAACGTGGCGATGGCAAAGTCCTTCATCCACGGCGGGGTGAAGTCGATGAACGTCGACCCCAGCGCGATCACCGGGGTTGCCCGGGCGGTAAAGAACGCTCCGATCAGCTCCGCAACGGAAAGTACGACGGCGGCGGCCGCCACGCCTGCCAGCGCGGCCATTGCGGCGGGGTCCTTGAGCCACTTCAGAAGCTTCTTCATGCCTTGGATTCGTTGCGGCGGGCCGCAGGGATGGCCGGGCGAGGGCGCAGCTTAGGAACACCCCCTTAGGAAAGGGCAGGGTGCACAAAGTACCCTTGGAGACTGTGAAGGTACTCGTCATTGGCCCTGGAGGCCGCGAACACGCCATTGTCCGCTCCCTGCTCGCCGACCCCAACGTTTCCGAGGTCCATGCGGCTCCCGGCAACGCCGGCATCAGCAAGCTGGTCCCCACCCACAACATTGACGGGAATGATCCCGACGCCGTCGCGGCGCTGGCCACGAAGCTCGGTGTGGACCTCGTCGTGGTGGGCCCCGAGGCGCCGCTGGCGGCCGGTGTGTCCGACGCCGTCCGCGACGCCGGCATTCCGGTCTTTGGTCCCAGCAAGGCCGCCGCCCAGCTTGAAGCCTCCAAGGCGTTCGCCAAGGAAGTGATGGCCGAAGCGGGAGTCCCCACGGCCATGGCGATGGTGGCCACAAACGCCGAGGAAGCCGCCGCCGCCCTGGACACCTTCGGCGCACCCTACGTGGTGAAGGACGACGGCCTCGCAGCCGGCAAGGGCGTGGTGGTCACCAACAACCGCGACGAAGCCCTGGCCCACGCGCAGACGTGCTTCGACGCCGGCGGCACCGTAGTGATCGAGGAATTCCTCGACGGCCCCGAGGTTTCCGTTTTTGTCCTCTGCGACGGCCGTAACACCGTGGCACTGTCCCCGGCGCAGGACTTCAAACGCATCTTCGACAACGACGAAGGCCCCAACACCGGCGGCATGGGTGCCTACACCCCGCTGGAATGGGCCCCCGCCGGGCTGGTCCAGGAAGTCATCGACCGCGTCGCGCAGCCCACGGTCAACGAAATGGCCAACCGCGGCACCCCGTTCGTGGGTGTGCTGTTTGTGGGCCTGGCGCTGACCACGCGCGGCACCCGCGTCATCGAATTCAACGTCCGCTTCGGCGACCCCGAGACGCAGGCCGTCCTGGCCCGGCTCAAAACCCCCCTCGGTGCGCTGCTGCTGGCAGCCGCCAAGGGCGAACTGGACAAGGCAGACGAGCTGCGCTGGTCCAAGGAGACCGCCGTCGCCGTCGTCGTCGCGTCCGAAAACTACCCGGACACCCCGCGCACCGGTGACCGCATCCGCGGACTCAAGAAGGTCGATGAGCTCGACGGCGTGCACGTGATCCACGCAGGCACCGCGCTCGACGAGGACGGAAAGGTGATCTCCGCCGGCGGCCGGGTGCTCGCCGTCGTTGCCCTCGGCAGCGACCTGGTGGAGGCCCGGGAACGGGCGTACGACGGCGTGGAGCTGGTTCAGCTGGAAGGCTCCCAGTTCCGGACGGACATCGGCCGCAAGGCCGCCCGCGGCGAGATTAAGGTTGCGTCCAACGCCACCGGAGCGCTCCCCGTCACGAAGGCGAAGGCATAACATGACTGAGAACTCCGCCCAGGAAGCACAGCAGCCCCGCGGCTTCAGCACCGAAACCCTGGACCTGCCGGGCTGGACGCACGTTTACTCCGGCAAGGTCCGCGACCTCTACGAACCGGCGGACGAGGCCATCCGCCAGCAGGTGGGCCAGGACTGCGTCCTGGTGGTGGCAAGCGACCGCATCAGCGCCTTCGACCACGTGCTGGCCAGCGAAATCCCGGACAAGGGCCGCATCCTCACGCAGTTGAGCCTGTGGTGGTTCGACCAGCTTGACGTGGTCCACCACGTGCTGGCATCCACCGTGGAGGACGGCGTTCCCGCGGCTGTGGAAGGCCGCGCGATGATCTGCCGGAAGCTGGATATGTTCCCCGTGGAGTGCATCGCCCGCGGCTACCTCACCGGCACCGGACTGCTGGAGTACAAGGCCCGGGGGACCGTCTGCGAGATTCCGCTGCCACCAGGCCTGGTGGACGGGTCCCGGCTGGAACAGGCCATCTTCACGCCGTCTGCCAAGGCCGAAGTGGGCGAGCATGACGAGAACATCTCGTACAACGACGTTGTGGCCATGGTGGGGGACGACATCGCCGCACGCCTGAGCGAGCTGACCCTGAAGATCTACACCGGCGCCGAGAAGATCGCCCGCGAACGCGGCATCATCCTGGCCGATACCAAGGTGGAGTTCGGCTACGACGCCGTGTCCGGGGCCATCACCCTGGGCGATGAGGTCCTGACGCCGGATTCCTCCCGTTTCTGGGATGCGGCCACCTATGAGCCGGGCAAGGCGCAGCCTTCGTATGACAAGCAGTATGTGCGCGACTGGCTCACATCGGCCGAATCCGGCTGGGACAAGAACTCCGGCGTGGCACCGCCCGCCCTGCCGGCGGACGTCGTGGCCAGGACGCGCAGCCGCTACGTCGAGGCGTACGAGAAGATCACCGGCAGGACGTTCGCCTAAGGCGTTCTTGACGGGGCCGCTTCGGGCCGGGCCCGTTTTGCGGCCGGCCCGGTCCTAGCCTGCTTTGACGTCTTTGGCTGCCGCTGCGGCCCGTTGCTGGGCAAGCCTGATCTCAAGGACCGCGTCCAGTGCCTGCTGGACGCGGTCCGAGGCTCCCGCGGCGCTGAAGGCCTTCTGCGCTTCTTCGAGGTAGACCAGGGCTTCGTCGGACTCGCCGGCGGCCTTCAGCGACTTCCCCAGCAGGAGTGAAACTTCGCCTGCCGTGTGCTTGGCCAGAGCCCCTAATTCCGTGTGGATCTCGCGGAGTTTGTTGATGGCGGCCACGATGTCGCCGGTGAGATACAGCCAGCGCGCGCGGATGAAGGCAACTTCCAGCTGGTCGCTCTTGTTGCCGCCCACAATGGACAGCGCCAGTTCAGCGCGCTCGATGCTGGAAAGTGTTTCCGGTTCTACGATTCCGGAGGACAGCCGCACGGCGGCCGAGGCCTTGTTGAAGCGGGCCCACAGATCAATGTCGTTGGCAGGGGACAGCATCCGGGCGGCGCGCTCGTGGTATTTGATGCCCTCGGGGTAGTCATGCCGCATAAAGGCGACGTTGCCGATCACCCAGGCGACCTCGCCGGCAAGCTGGGACATGGAGTGCTCGTCCATCTGGTCATTCATGGCCTGGCAGTACTTCCAGGCCTCATCCAGGCGGCCACTCTCCGCCAGCGCGCCGATCAGTGCGCGGTAGGCGCCGATGATCAGGGTGGAACCGTTGGGCAGCTGGCCGCAGAGTTGGACGGCCGCCAATGCGTGTTCCACGGCAGTGCTCAGCTGTCCCTGTCCCTGGCAGATCGCCGCGAGCATCTGGCGGGCACGGACGGCCAGGCCGGCGGATTCCGTGGCCATGGGGTGCTCCAGGAGGTGCTGCATGATTTTTTGGCATTCCTGCCAGTTGCCCTGCTTGATCAGGCATTCGGCCTGCATGTAGGTCATGTTCCACCACGCGCTGGTGTTCTTGCCTTCCAGGGCTATCTGGGCCGCGTTGGCTGCGTGGGTGGCGGCCAGCGGATAGTCCCGGAGATCCCAGGCCTGGCGCGCGTAGAGGCCGGCCAGGACGTACTCGGCGTCGCTGACTGTGATGGGCTGGCTCCAGGCTTCCAGCGCCTTGGGCGCCAGCTCCAGCCTGCGGGCGAGCTCCTCGATCACTTCGGCCGTCGGCTCACGGCGGCCGGTTTCGAGGAGGGAGATGTAACTGGGGGAGTACAGGTCCTTGCCCAGTTCAGCCTGTGTCAGCCCACGTTCGAGACGCTCCGCACGGAGCTTCTCCCCGAATCCGTTGCCCACGGGATTTCCTCCTAATTCTGGACAGTCTTTGTACTCAATGCTTGACAGTCCCTGTGGAAAACATTTTACAATGTATGTCAACAAGGACAGTGCTGGCTTTGTAACGAATCCGACTCGTATTGAGGAACTTATATGTTCAAGAAGATTGCGGCCGCTGGCGTACTCGCCGCTGCCCTGGCATTCTCTGCGGCGGCCCCGGCTGTCCTATCGGCAGGTTCCATCGCCGACACCACCGGCGTATCCGTAGCCGTTGGCAACTGGCCTGATCCCATGTCCAAGCCCGTCAAGGACAAGACCGGCGGCACCTACACCACCAACGTTGGCAACTGGCCCGACCCGATGTAAGGAATCCTCTCAGGAGGCGCGGCCCCGGGGCATGGTCATCATGCCTCGGGGCCATTTCTTTGTCCGGGCACGTGACCGTTCGTAGCCTCGGCGCTTGACAGCCGGTACACACAAAAGAGGGCCTCCCCTGGGGGAGACCCTCTTTCAATTGGTCGGGATGACAGGATTTGAACCTGCGACCTCGTCGTCCCGAACGACGCGCGCTACCAAGCTGCGCCACATCCCGATCCGCTGCAAAAGCAACTTTACAAGAATAGCGGACGCCGGGCCCGGATGCGAAATCGGCGGCGCAGGCCTGGCCAGATCCTTAGACCAGGGAGTCCTTCCAGGCCCCATGGAGGTCTGCGAAGCGTCCGCCGCCGCCGATCAGTTCCGCGGGGGTGCCGTCCTCAACCACGCGGCCGTCGTGGACCACCAGGACGCGGTCGGCAGTTTCAACGGTGGAGAGGCGGTGCGCGATGATCAGCGCCGTCCGGCCGCCGCCTGCAGCAGCTGACCCCTCCGCCGCAGACCCCGCACCAGACGAGCCCGGGGTACCTGCCGTACTGCCGGCGTCGGACGTTCCCCGCAGAAGGCGCGCCAGGCCGCTCTGGACGAGCCGCTCTGAGGGGATGTCCAGTGAGGAGGTGGCCTCGTCCAGGATCAGCACCGCCGGCCGGGCCAGGAAGGCCCGGGCGAAGCTGATCAGCTGCCGTTGCCCGGAGGACACCCGGCCGCCGCGCTTGTTGACATCCGTGTCATAGCCTTCGGGGAGTTCGGTAATGAACTCGTGGGCGCCCACGGACCGGGCAGCATCCTCGATCTCCGCACGGGTTGCCTCCGGTCGGCCCAGCGCGATGTTGTCCGCCACGGAGCCGCTGAACAGGAACGCCTCCTGCGTGACCATCACGATGTTCCGGCGCAGGTCCGTGGTGGTGAGGCTGCGCAGGTCCACCCCGTCCAGCGTCAGGGAGCCGGAGGAGACGTCGTAGAAGCGGGCGATCAGCTTGGCAAGCGTGGATTTCCCGGCGCCGGTCTGCCCCACCAGGGCAACGGTCTGGCCGGCGGGGATGTGCAGGTCCATGGTGGGGATGACCACAGGGCCGTCGCCGTAGCGGAACTCCACACCCTTGAAATCGACGGCGCCCCTGGCATCGCGGAGCGCAACAGGGGTCTTGGGCGGACGGACCGTGGGAACCTCCTCCAGCAGGCCGGACACCTTCTCCAGGGCAGCCTGGGCGCTCTGGAAGGAGTTGTAGAACATGGCCATCTGGTCCACCGGCTGGAAGAAGCGTTTGGTGGACAGGATCAGTGCCAGGAGCACGCCCACGGCAAGGTCACCGCCCAGCACACGGAACCCGCCGAACAGGAGCACCACGGCCACGCAGACGTTGCCGATCAGTACCAGACCGGGCTGGAAAACGCCGTTAAGGTTGATGGAGCGCACGGTGACCAGCCGGTAGTCCTCGGCCAGCTGGCCGTACGTCTCGGCGTTTTCAGTTTCCTTGCGGAAGGCCTTCACGGCGCGGATCCCGGTCATGGTCTCCACAAAGTGCACAATCAGCCGGGCGGACACCACCCGGGATTCGCGGAAAACGATCTGGGAGTGCTTCTGGTACCAGCGCGACAGGAAGTACATCGGGACGCCGGCGGCCAGCACGATCAGCCCGCTGCGCCAGTCCAAGGCAAACACCGTCACCGCCGTGAAGACCATAAACAGCAGGCCCGAGACCAGGGAGCTGACACCTGAGTCGAGGAGTTCCCGCAGCGCTTCCAGGTCCGAGGTCTGCCGGGCGATGATCCGTCCCGACGTGTACTTTTCGTGGAACTCCAGGCTCAGGCGCTGCGTGTGCCGGAAGACCCGGACGCGCAGGTCCAGCAGCATCGCCTGGCTGAGCCGCGCGGTGGAGGTGACGTAGAGGGCGGTGAGTCCCGCCGTCGCGATCGCTGCGAGCAGGTACGCGACGCCGGTAAGCACCAGCGGGAGGTTGTCGCCCGCCTGCAACGACGGGAGCGCGTGGTCGATGCCGAACGCGATCAGTGCAGGCCCGGCCACGCGCGCGGCCTGGGACAGGACCACGGTGGCGATGGTCAGCCAGAACCTGAGCCGCACCGGACGGATCAGCGTGGCCAAAAGGGCGAGCGACCGCCGTCGTACGGTTTTACTGTCCGACTTGCTGAGGTGGGTGTTGTCCTCGTTGGCGGTGCCGAAGGTTGCGTTACTCATCGGATGCTGTCCTCTGACTCGTCCTCAAGCTCCGACAGTTCCGAATCCAGGTCCCGTGGTTCCTGGTCCAGGCTGGCGATGACGTAGCGGTAATGGGGGTTGTGCGCCAGAAGTTCCGTGTGGGTTCCGACGGCGGCGATCCGGCCTTCCTCGAGCAGCGCCACCCGGTCGGCCAGCGCCACGGTGGACGGGCGGTGCGCGACAATCAGTGTGGTGGTGTCCTTCAGGACCGCCCGGAGCCGGGTTTCCACGAGCTCCTCGGTGTGCACGTCCAGGGCCGAGAGCGGATCGTCCAGCACGAGGACCCGGGGCCGCGCCGCGATGGCCCGGGCCAGGGCGATCCGTTGCCGCTGCCCGCCGGAGAGGCTCAGTCCCTCCTCGCCGATGAGCGTGTCCACGCCCTCCGGCAGCGAGTACGCGAAGTGCGCCTGCGCCACATCCAAAGCTTCGTCCAGGGCTGCCTCGGTCCGGTCCGGCGCCCCGAGGAGCACGTTGTCGCGGACGGAACTGGAGAACAGCGTGGTGTCCTCGAACGCGACGCCCACCACGCGCCGGAGCCCGTCGACGTCGAACTCGCGCAGGTCCACCCCATCGATGGTGATGGAGCCGTCGGTGACGTCGAACAGGCGTGGGACCAGCTGGATCAGCGCACTCTTGCCGCTTCCCGTGATGCCCACCAGAGCCATGGTCTCGCCCGGCCGGACGTCCAGGCTGATGTTCTTGAGAATGGGCTTGTCCGGTGCGTCCTCGAACGCGAATGTGGCGTTCTTGAAGCTGAGCGCGCCCAACAGCAGCGAGGGGGTGCGCGGCACCGGGGGGCTGGTGATGGTGTTGACCGAATCCATGACCTCGAAGTGGCGGTCGACGGCGGACTTGGCGGTGAGTGCCATGGCCAGCAGCATGCCGGAGAACTCCACCGGCGCCGCAATGACGGCGGCGGTGGCGAAGAAAGCCACCAGGGCGCCGATGCTCAGCTGGCCGCTGGCGCAGAGCATCACACCCACCACCAGCCCGGCGCCGAGCGCGAGTTCCGGCAGCAGGGTGACCACCATGGTGAACGTGGCCTGGTGCTTCGCCTTCACGATCTCGGTCTGGCGGAGTTCCTCGGCCTGCTCGTTGAAGTTCTCCAGGGCCTCGCGGCTGCGGCCGAAGGCCTTCAGGACGCGGATGCCGTGGACGGATTCCTCCACCGTGGTGGCGAGGTCGCCGGCCTGGTCCTGGCTCCGCCGCGCCACCTTGCTGAAGCGCGTCCGGAACCGGAACCCGTAGGCCATGATGGGCACCGCCGCGGCCAGGAAGATCAGGGCCAGCTGCCAGCTCATGGAGAACATAACCACAATGCCGATGACCACCGTGAGCGTGGTGACCACCAGCATGATGGCACCGAACGCCATCCAGCGGCGCAGGAAGTTCAGGTCCGTCATGGCACGCGACAGCAGCTGGCCGGACCCCCAGCGGTCGTGGAAGGACACCGTCAGGTCCTGCAGGTGCCCGTAGAGCGAGACCCGCATCCGGGTCTCCACGGTGGTGGCCGGGTTGATCACAAACTGCCGGCGGAGCGCCACGAGTCCCGCCTCGGCGATGCCCAGGACCAGGATGACGACGGCGGCAGTCCAGACGGCGTCTGATGCGCCACCGGGTTTGAGGGACTCATTGACGAGGATCCGCAGCACCTGCGGGATGGTCAGCGCCACGACGCTGGCCAGGAGTGCGCAGAGGAGTCCCATCACCAGCCGGGGGATGATCGGCCTCACGTGAGGGTAGAGACGGCTGATGGATCTGAAAAATGAGGTCTGCTTGGCCATGCCCGCTTCTCAAGCTCTAAATCGAATGTAGTTTCCCTTAGCAACTACCCTATGCCATGGCGTGAGCAGCTTCACACCTTCGTTATTCGGGGGAGGTGAGCGTCAGCAGGACGGCCTCGGGTTTGCAGGCGATGCGG
The DNA here is from genome assembly GCF_024294965.1 of Pseudarthrobacter humi. Taxonomy (NCBI): domain Bacteria; kingdom Bacillati; phylum Actinomycetota; class Actinomycetes; order Micrococcales; family Micrococcaceae; genus Pseudarthrobacter; species Pseudarthrobacter humi. The sequence continues at coordinate 115,274 of NZ_JANCLV010000011.1, read as the reverse complement.
ATGGGAGCGAACCGGGAGGTGCCGATACCGCCCGAGACGTTGACCGGCGTCGTACGTCCGTTGCTTTCCCAGTTGTTGAGTCCCTTGGCCCGCCACGTGGGGAGGTCGCAGTTGGACACCAGGGCGCCGTAGCCGGGGATGCAGAGCTGGCCGCCATGGGTGTGGCCCGCCAGCAGCAGGTCCGCGCCGTCCTGCGTGAAGTGGTCCAGGACCCGCTGGTACGGGGCATGGATGACCGCAACGCGGAGGTGCGCGTTCTTGTCCTGGTCACGGGTGCCGCGGGGCCAGCCCGCATAGCGCTCGCGGCCCAAGTGCGGATCGTCCACGCCGGAAAAGTCGAAACGGATGCCCTTCAGTACCACCGATTGGTGCCGGTTGGTGAGGTCCACCCAGCCGCCCATGCCGAAGCCGGACCGCAGCCGCGGCCAGTCCAGTTCGATGGGTTTGGGCTTGGTCTTGGACGGTCCCAGCAGGTAGGACGCGGGGTTTTTGAAGCTCGGACCGAAGTAGTCGTTGGACCCCGGGACGAAAACGCCGGGGAATTCCAGGAGCGGGCGCAGAGCTTTGAGCAGAGGCTCCACGGCCTTGACATGGCTGAGGTTGTCCCCGGTGTTGACCACCAGGTCCGGCTCCAGCGACGCCAGCGACTCAAGCCAGCGGGCCTTCGTGTGCTGGCCCGGGACGAAGTGGATGTCGCTCAGGTGCAGGACGCGGAAGGGCGCGTGCCCTGCGGGCAGGATGGGCAGTGCCTCCTCGCGCAGGACAAACTGGTTCTTCTCCCACAGCCCGTATCCGAAGGCGGCGAGACCCGCTGCGGTACCCGCGCCGGCGGTGACGGCAAAGCCGCGCCCGATGTTCCGGACGCGGCTGGCCAATGCAGGGCTGACTGCCATGGAGCTAGTTCTTCTTGTCGCTGTTGCCCGGTGCAGGGTCCGTGGACGGCTGCGGGGCCGGAGCCGTGGCAGGCGCGGTGGCCGGCGTTGACGGCGTGGTCCGGGCAGGCGTTCCGCTCACCATGTTGGTGGGCGGGGCCGTGAACGGGTTCGTGCCATATGCCGGAGCGACCTGGGCCATGTACTTGGAGAACATGGGACCGGCGATCATGTAACCGTCGATCGCCTTGTAGACCTGTCCGTTGATGGTCAGGTTCCGGCCGGGCCGGAGCTGGTCACCCAGCGGGTCGCCGAACCATGCTGCAGTGGCCACCCCGGTGGTGAAACCGACCACCCAGGTGGAGCCGTTGGTGTCGTTGGTACCTGTCTTGGCAGCCACCGGGAAGTTGGTTTTGGTGGAGATCCGGGGCTTGATGAGGGATCCGGACCCCTCATCCAGAACCTTCTGCAAGGCATACGCAACGCCCCGGGCGACCTCCGGTTTGACGGCATCCTTGCAGTTGGAGGACTGGGCCGGGAGCTGTGCGCCGGTCTGGTCCGTGACAGAGGTGATGGCGATGGGCTCGCAGTACTTGCCGTCGTTGGCGAACGTGGCAAACGCGGAGGCCATGGTCAGCGGGGCGGTTTGCGTGGAGCCGATCAGGTTGGCCAAAGTGGTCATCTTGACAGGCGGGTTGGGATCGTCACCCACCGGCAGGCCACCGTGGATACCGACGGCGTCCACGATCTTCTGAATGCCGCAGAGGTCAACCTGCGCTGCCGACGCGAAGGTGGCCGTATTGATCGAGTTCTGCAGGCCGTACAGGACCGTCATGTTCCGGTAGTAGCCGTCGTCGGAGTTCTGCAGGTCGAAGCTGCCGGGAATCCTGGCGTCATACCAACCGACGGTGGGTTCCGCACAGGTGTTCTTCCAGGGGAAGTTCTGCGGGTATTTGCGCGTGGCGGCGTTGAGGTTGGTGTTCATCGACTTGCCCTCGTTCACCCACTGGGCGAACGTGAAGGGCTTCATGGTGGAACCGGGTTGGAATCCGCCCAGGCCGTTGAGGTCGTTGCCGTCCTTGTCCAGCTTGTCCACGTTGAAGTTCTGGGTCTGGTTGAACTTGCCTTCGGTGGGCAGGAACGACGTGTTCTGCGCCATGTTCAGGATCTTGCCGGTGGTGGGCTGCACGGAAACGATGGACGCGCCCCAGTTGTCAGGGTTGACGCCGGCGGCCGCATCCGACTCGGCCTGTGCCACGTTCTGGGCGTTGACGTCCAGTGTGGTGGTGATGGTCAGGCCGCCGCGGAACACCATCTGCTCACGCTCTTTGGGAGTGGCGCCATAGGCCGGGTTGTTCAGCAGCAGGTGCAGCACGTAGTCGCAGAAGTATGGTGCCGTGCTGGCGTAGGCGCAGCCCTGGCGCGACTGAGTGATCTTCGGCTCCACCGGAGTGGCCACGGCGGCGTCGTGATCAACCTGCGTGATCTTTCCCTGGTTCAGCATCAGGCCCAGCACCAGGTCGCGACGCTCCTTGGCGTTCTCCGGGTTGGTGATCGGGTCGAATGCCGCCGGGCTGTTCACCAGGCCAGCCATGAGTGCTGCCTGCGGGAGGGTCAGATCCTTGGCCGTGGTGCTGAAGAAGAATTTGGACGCGGCCTCGATGCCGTAAGCGTCGCGGTTGAAGAATACGATGTTGAGGTAGCCCTCGAGGATCTGCTCCTTGGAGAATTTCTTCTCCAGGGCGATCGCGAGCTTCATTTCGCGAAGCTTGTCACCCACGCCTTTGTTAACACCGTTGAGCTTGATGTCATCAGTGTTTCCCTCGGCGGCGAGGTTGGCGTTGAGTACGTTGTTCACGTATTGCTGGGTGATGGTGGAGGCACCCTGTTTGTTGCCGCGGGCCGTACTGACCATGGCGCGGAGGATGCCGGTGGTGTCCACACCGCCATGATCGTAGAACCGGCTGTCCTCGACAGCGATGATCGCTTCCTTCATGAACGGCGAAATCTGGTCGAGGGCAACCTTGGTCCGGTTTTCCTCGTAGAGGTTCGCGATCAGGCTGCCGTCCGCGGCGAGGATCCGGGTGGACTGGCTGGGCGGGTCCACCTGCAGCTCTGCCGGGAGGGTATCGAAGAACTCGATGGAACCGCTTGCCGCGCTGCCGGAAACGGCCGCAGCCGGAACCAGAAGGCCCGCCACCAGGACACCACAAATCGCGCTCACACCGAGGAAACCAAATATCTTTCCGAGGGTAGTGGCCGTGTCGAAAATGGGGTTCTTACGAGTCACCATGTTTTCCACTTTACCGGCAAGGACTAGTCTTTAGCTCATGACCAAATGGGAGTACGCGACGATTCCGCTCATTATTCACGCCACCAAGCAGATTCTGGACCAGTGGGGAGAGGACGGCTGGGAGCTCGTCCAGGTAATCACCGGACCGGACGGCAACGGCCTGGTTGCCTACCTCAAGAGGGAGAAGCAGTAGCGATGAGCACCCCCGCAGAGACCACGTCCGGCGCGGAAACCGCGCCGATTTCAGCCGTTGAGCGGCGCCTCGCCGAGCTCGGACTGATCCTTCCGGAGGTGGCCGCCCCCGTCGCCGCCTACGTGCCGGCCGTTATCACCGGCAGCCATGTTTACACCTCCGGCCAGCTGCCGTTTATTAACGGCAAACTCGAAGCAACCGGCAAGGTCTCGACAGGCACGGAGGGCGCCTCCGACGAGCCCACCGTGTCCCCGGAGGACGCCAGGGCCTACGCCGCTGTCTGCGCCATCAACGCGCTGGCGGCCATCAAGAGCGTCATCGGCGATCTGGACCGCATCACCCGCATCGTCAAGGTGGTGGGCTTCGTGTCCTCCGACCCTGCCTTCACGGGACAGCCGGGCGTCATCAACGGCGCGTCCGAGCTCCTCGGCCAGGTCTTTGGTGATGCAGGCCAACACGCCCGCTCCGCCGTCGGCGTGTCGGTTCTTCCGCTCGACTCTCCCGTAGAGGTCGAACTGATCGCTGAATTCAGCTAAGGACCCGGTTCACTCAATTGCCTCAGCTCGCCCGACGCTTGTTTGCCCTTCCTCCGGATCTTGAAGGGGCTGCCCAAAGCTGGCTCGAACACGGCGAGCGGACCCCGCGTGCCGCCCGCTACGCATCGTCGGTGGTGCTTCTGCGGGATTCGCCCACCGGCCTGGAGACGTGGCTGGGGTACCGGCCCGGCTCCTCGCCGCTGGGCGTCCTCGCGTTCCCCGGAGGTTCCCTGGAGGCGTCCGACGACGACGCCGTCGGTTGGCTGGGCCCCTCACCCCAGCATTGGGCCGAGCAGATGGGGACGGACGACGTCGGGCTGGCGCGGCGCCACGTGGTGGGCGCAATCCGCGAACTCTTTGAGGAAGCCGGTGTGCTCCTGGCCGGGCCGGACATGTCCACCACCGTGGAAAACACGTCCACGCAGGACTGGATGCGGGCCCGCGTGGCCGTTGCCGACCAGGAGAAGACCTTCACGGAGCTCCTCGCCAAGCGGGGACTCTCGCTGCGGACCGACCTGCTGAAGCCGCTCGTCAACTGGCGCAGCCCCGACTTCGCGCACCGCCGCTTCGACACCCGCTATTTCGCCGCCACCGTCCCCATGAACCAGCAGCCCAGCCTGCTGGAGAGCAAGGGCGTCTGGGGCCGCTGGGTGTGCGCCACCAAGGTCATCGCCGGGCGCAGCACTACGGCCCTGGGTGATGAAGTGGGCCAGGAGAACACCGTTGGCCTTACCCTCGGCCAGCTCCTGGTGCCGGGGTCGGAGATCATGCTGGAGAAGATGGCCGCAGCGAACGGCTGCATCGCCTACCTCAGCTACAAGCGCAAACCCCACGTGTACCAGGCACGGCTGGTCGAAGAAGAGGGCACGCTGATGCTCGAAGTCGAGGCCGCCAAAACCGTAGCCGGAGACCCCCAGCGCGAACGCTAGTCCGTGGATCCGTTGGGTCCGCGGACCGAAAACGGAGATCCTCTGCGTGCTGCTCCTTGGTCGCTCTGACGCACGCTGCCGGATCCCCATTTCCGATCCGCTCGGTGACTTCCCGGTGCGGTTGGGTGCAACCGCGATGCGCTCCTACGCGAAAGACCGCCGCCCAGCTCGAACGCTCTCTCACTTATGGCCGGTTTTTCGGCAACCCTCTCTCACTTCCTGTGCTGCGAAAGCAGGTCGGGAAGTACTGGGGGTTTAATCGAGGCGGATTGCGGTCCTTCGCAGAGGAGCGCATCGCGGTCGATCGCAGCGCGGAGGTCGCCCCGCGACCGGAGTGGTGCCCTTCGGCCGTGTCTAAGCGACGGCGAACGGCGGTCTTCCGCCGTAGGTAAGCAAGCACGAAAAGGCCGCCCCGTAGGGCGGCCTTGTGGTGAACGTTTTAGCGGGAGCGCTGGCGGAGGCGCTGCATGTCCAGGATTACTACCGCACGGGCTTCGAGGCGGAGCCAGCCGCGCTGGACGAACTCTGCCAGGGCCTTGTTGACCGTCTCGCGGGAGGCGCCTACCAGCTGGGCCAGCTCTTCCTGCGTGAGCTCGTGGGCTACCAGGACGCCGTCGGTTGCCGGGCGGCCGAACCGGTCGGCCAGGTCGAGCAGGGCCTTGGCCACGCGGCCGGGGACGTCGGAGAACACCAGGTCCGAGAGCGAATCGTTGGTGCGGCGCAGGCGACGGGCCAGGGCCTGCAGCAGCTGCGCCGAAACCTCGGGGCGTGTCCGCAGCAGGGCGTTGAGGCTTTCGTTCTTCAGGCCAGCAAGGCGGGTTTCGGAGACAGCCGTGGCCGTTGCCGTGCGGGGGCTGGGGTCAAAGAGTGCCATTTCGCCGAACAGTTCACCCGGGCCCAGGATGGCAAGCAGGGACTCCCTGCCATCGGGGGACGTGCGGCCCAGTTTCACCTTGCCGGAGACGATGAAGTAGAGCTGGTCGCCCTGGTCGCCCTCGCGGAATACCGATGCACCGCGGGAGAGGTCCACCTCGGTCAGCTCGTCCGTCAGCAGGCGGAATGCTTCGTCGTCGAGCGTGGCAAATAGGGGTGCTCGGCGCAGTACCTCGATGTCCATGAAATCTCCTGAATAAAAAGTGTGTCGGCTGTGGCGCTTTTGCCATTGTTTCAGAATTTTCAAGGTTCTGTGACGTACTTGGCAGCGGAAACGCCGCAACCACTGTGTAATACGGGCCCGATCCGGTGCCGGCCGCGCCCGGGGTGTGAGTTTGACGACTGAACGTGAGGCGAACCTGGCCCCATAGGCTGGAGACTGGCGCCCACAGAATAATGTCAGCCTGCGCCATTAGAATTGGGTCTCAACCGTATTAGAGGAGCGCTCAGTGTTTGGCTTGACTGTTCTGGACCTGGCGCTGATCCTGGCCCTGCTGTCTTACCTGATCTATGGCCTGCGCAACGGCTTCCTGGTAACCCTCGGGGGTATCGCCGGCTTTGCCGCGGGCGCCGTGGCTGCCTTCTTTGCCGTTCCACTCGTCAGCAACTTCGTGGAAGACTCTGGCTGGAGGCTGACCGCCATCGTGGCCGCCGCCGTCGTTCTGATTGCCCTGGGCCATGGCCTCGGGACCATGATCGGGCGCAAAATCCGCGGCGCAGTGCGGATCAAGCCGCTGCGTGCTGTGGACCGCCTGGTGGGCGGGGCCGTCAATGTGGTGGTCTCGGCGTTGGTCATGTCCATGCTTGCCTTCAGCGTCAGCGCCCTGGGCGTTCCGTTTGTGTCCCAGCAACTGGCCGAGTCCAAAGTGATCCGGTACATCGACGGGCTGACCCCTGTCCCGTTGAAGACCACCATGGCGCAGCTGCGGTCAACGGTGATCGGGAACGGAATCCCCACGCTGCTGGAAGGCCTGGACCAGGGGCAGCCAGTGGCGGTGCCGAACGCCAGCACCGATACTCCGGCGCTGAACCGGGCCGCACAGTCAGTCCTGAAAATAGCCGGAACCGCCTACCAATGCGGGCAGAACCAGACCGGCACCGGCTTTGTGGTATCCCCTGGCCGGGTTGTGACCAACGCCCATGTTGTGGCGGGCGTGTCGCAGCCGGTGGTTGAAATTCCCGACGGCGGCGCGATGCCCGGGCGGGTGGTGTACTTCGACACCAGGCACGACCTCGCCGTGTTGGCCGTTGACGGGTTGCCTTCCGAACCACTCACGCTGACGTCCGACCTTCCGAACGGCAGCCCGGCAGCTTTTGCCGGGTACCCTCACGGCGGTCCGTTCCAGTCCAACCCCGCCATGGTCCAGGACATCACCTCGGTTCTGGTGCCCGACATCTACGGCGAAAACCCTGCCCCGGAAGAGATCTACCGCCTGGCCGGCAACGTCCAGCCCGGGAACTCGGGCGGCCCGCTGCTGACGATGGAGGGACTGGTGGCCGGCGTTATTTTCGCCAAGGCAACCTCGGACGCTGAAATGGGTTTCGCGATCACCATGAATGACCTGTTCCCGGTCGCATCCCAAGCCGCCAGCCTCAGCGCTCCGGTCTCCTCCGGGCAGTGCATCCAGAAGTAGCCCGGGCGGCCTGAGCCACACGAGCCTGCGCCACTCAGCGCCGGGCTACAGCGCTTCGGCCAGGTAATCGATGGCGAGCTTGTAGCCGAACACGCCAGCTCCCACGATCACCGCGGCGCACACCGGGGACAAGAAGGAGTGGTGCCGGAATTCTTCGCGCTGGTGCACGTTGGTGATGTGGACCTCGACGGCGGGAAGCTGCACCGCTGCCAGGGCGTCGCGCAGGGCCACGGACGTGTGGGTGAAGGCGCCGGCGTTCAGCACAATCCCGACGGCGGTACCGCGGGCTGCATGGATGACGTCCAGGAGCACACCCTCATGGTTGGACTGGACACATTCCACCGTGAAGCCGTGGGCCTGCGCCGCAGTGGCTGCCAGCTGCTCCACGTCCGCAAGGGTGGAGGTGCCGTACTTCTCCGGCTCACGGGTACCCAGCAGGTTGAGGTTGGGGCCGTTGATCACAAGGATCGTGCCGCGCCCGGCAGCGGAGGCAGATGCGGAGTCAGGGGAGGAAACGTCAGTCATGGCTCCAATCTACCCGCCGGATTCTGCACCATCATTCGGTCCCGGCCATTCGACCAGGCCGGATTTCCGGCGTCCGTGGACCGGGCCGGTGAATGATGGTGCCGAATCCGTCGCGCGGGAACCGTGTCAAGCCACCGCCGGGCCTCGCCGCATGCATTCATGACGCGAAAACCTGACGCCTGGCCTGAACGAGTCAGGCTCTGCGTGTCAGTCCATATTTTTCGGGTGGTGCCTGCATGCGGAGGGTTCGCCAGGTACTGCCGGATATCTGGACGGTGAGGTGTTCCCCGACGATCATGACTTCGGTTGGGGTGGTGGCGAAAGGGTCGAGCCCGTTGGCGTAGAGCCAGTTCAGGGACTGGCCGTGGAGGTCACTGCCGTGGGGGTAGTCGCGCAGGTCAATCGAGGGAAGACGCATGGGACCTCTTTGTTGGTGGGAGGAGTGGCGCGGTACGGGGAAGTAGCGTCGGCTAAGGACCGATGCTAAGCCTCGACCATCGTCGCCTTCAGCAGCAGGGCGTGTTCGGGGTTGAGGATGGGCATCGGCAGGCCCACTTCGGCCAGGAAACGGCCACCGGCCACCGCCCCGTCCGCCAGCCAGGCCGGCGGCTGGACCTGGGTGAAGGTGTGGGCGTAGTCGGCGTCTCCGGGCGTCGGGAAGATGGCTTCCACCCGGTAGTCCTGCTCCGGTTCCAGGCCGGGGATGGTGATCCGTCCGGGCTGCTCGGCGAAAGCTGTCCTGGTGCTGACCAGGGCGAACAGGGCCGCCGTCGTGCCCGGGAGATCGGTGCCCTGCGGGGCGCCGCTGGGGGCAACCACGCCGTGCAGCATCAGGGAATCGTCGGGGACGTCCGCGCGGACCATGCGCCCGGAGTGGATCAGGCCGCGGTGTTCCTTGTAGATCCCGATGAAGCGTTTGAGTTCTTCGCGTTCGGCGCCCTGGACCCCGCGGACGTCCCATTCCATGCCGAAGTGGCCGAACAGTGCCGTGATGGCGCGGAAGGACAGATCGTGCGTGCGGGCTGTGGTGTGCGAGGTGGTGGGGCCGACGTGCCCTCCCACGAGCTCCGGAGGGACTACCAGTCCGGTCCAGCGCTGGATGGTCTGCCGTTCGAGGGCGTCGTTGCAGTCCGAGGCCCAGATCCGGTCGGTGCGTTCCAGGATGCCCAGGTCCACGCGGGCGCCGCCGGAGGAGCAGCTTTCGATCTCGACGCCGGGGTGGGACTTCTTGAGTTCGTCGAAGAGCCGGTAGGCGGCGAGGGTCTGTTCGTGGACCGAGGAGCGGCCGGCGTGGCCGTGCTCGAGCTGGTCCCGGTTCTGGTCCCACTTGAGGTAGCTGATGTTGTTCTCGCGCAGGAGGGCGTCGACGCGGTCGAAAATGTACTTCCAGGCGTCCGGGTTCACGAGGTCGATCACATGCTGGTTCCGCCATTCAAGCGGCAGCCGGCCGCCGTCCTTGTAGCTCTGGACGGAGGGGCCAACAATCCATTCGGGGTTTGCGCGGACAATGTCGGAGTCCAGGTTGACCATTTCCGGTTCCACCCAGAGCCCGAATTCCATCCCGCGGGAGGTGACGGCGTCGATCAGGGGCGTGAGGCCGTCGGGCCAGAGTGATTCGTCGACGTACCAGTCGCCCAGTCCGGCGTGGTCGTCGCGGCGGCCGCGGAACCAGCCGTCGTCGAGCACAAACCGCTCCACGCCCAGTTCGGCGGCGGAGTCCGCGAGTTCGATCAGCGTGGACAGATTGTGGTCGAAGTAGACCGCTTCCCAGGTGTTGAGCACCACGGGACGGGGCTTGCCCGGGGTGGCCGTGCCGGCTGCGGGGAGTACGTGGTGGGGGCGGGACCGGAACCAGCTGTAGAACGCCTCGCTGATGCCGTCCAGGCCGCGGTCCGAGTACGCGGCGAACAGCGCCGGCGTGGTGTAGCTGGCGCCGGGTGCAAGGATGACCTCGGCCGGGCCCAGGAGCTCGGAGCCGCCGATCATGGTGCGGCCGTCGCCGATGCTGTCGGCGAACTGTTCGTGGTTCCCGCTCCAGGCCAGGTGCGTGGCCCAGACCTTTCCATGTCGGTTGCCGAACCCGGCGGTGCCGGCGGCGAACAGCAGCGAGGAATCGTGTCCGGTGCGGCCGTGCCGGCCGGTGCGGACCCAGGTGCCCTGCTGGATGGGGCGGCGCTGCGGATGGCGTTCCCGGCACCAGCGCCCGGTCAGGTCAAGGAGTTCGACGGCGTCCGGCGCCACCGGGAGGACGGTGGCGAGCTCGTCGAGCTGGTAGGGCGTGGCGCCGCCGTTGGTGAGGGTATGGCGCAGCTCCAGCAGGCCGCCGTCGTGCAGAGTCAGGGCGGACGAGACCGTGAGGCCGGCGTCGGAATCAGCCTGGACGATGACGGCGGAATTGCCCTCGGCGGTCGCTGTCACGACGCGGAGGCGGGCCGAGAAGTCAAGGCCGGAGACGCCGTCGGCGATGCGGTGGCCGCGAAGGGCGGGACGGCCCCGCCAGCTGGAGGATGCCTGCGGCAGGAGGCCGGCGGGCACGTTGGCGTCGATGGCGGAGTGCGGGATGGGTTCGCCCAGGATGGCGAGGTCCGGCAGGGTGCTGCCAAGATCCGCGCCCCAATGGATGACCTCGGCCTCCCCGCTGTTGAAGCTGATCACCAGGCTGGTGCCGGCGGAACGGAGGTGGAGGGGGTCCATAGGTATTTCTCATTTCATTGATCATGGCGTGCGTTCACTGACACAGGACGGTGTCGGTGCTGTTGGAATGCGCGTGTCCGGATGCCGCCGTCGCAAGGGAGGGAACGGCGGCATCCGGAGCGGGTGACTGCGGCCCATACCGCAGTCACGCCTTTTGGGGGACCAGGCCTACTTGAAGAGGGCGTTGACCTGTTCGTTGGCATCGCTCAGGGAGCTGACCGGCTTCTTGCCGGAGAGCACAGCGTCCATGGCAGGCTTCATGATGCCCTCGACCTTGGCCGCTTTGTCCGCAATCGGGAGGAGGAACGTGGTCTCGTCCTTGACGTGCGTGGTGAAGGCACTGACGTCAACGCCCTTGGCCTCGAATGCCTTGGCGGCGAGCTCGGAGGAGGACGTGATGGCAGGGAACACTACTGCTTTGGACGCCACTACGTCCTGGCATTTTGCCGAGGCGAGGTATTCGACCCATTTGATGGAGGCTGCCGGGTTCTTGGTGCCGGCCCAGATGGAGTCGGCCAGGCCGTTGAACATGGACGCGCGCTTGCCGTCCGGTCCCTTGGGTGTGGGGGCGATGCCGGTTTCCACTCCCTTGTAGCTGGTGTACTGGCCGATCATCCAAGAGCCGTTGGTGTTGATGGCGGCTTTCCCGGCACCGAAGTTGTCAGTCACGCTGGCACCCACGGTGGTTTCAAGCTTGGGCATGTAGCCCTTGTCCACGAGTCCGGTCCACCAGGCAATGGTTTCCTGGAATTTGGGGTCGTCGTAGTTGAAGTCCTTGCCCCACGGGTTCTTGTCCGTGTGGGTCCAGCCCATGGTGGCGCTGAGGAAGCTCCACTGGGTCTGGCCGGTACCGGCGCCGGAGTTTTCCAGGCCCAGGCCGTAAACGGCGACGTTGTTCTTGTCGAAGCCGGCCTCGTCGCCGCGGACACCGTTCTTGTCCACGGTCAGGTGGGCGATGGCCTTTTCGTAGCTGCCGCCGTCCTTCGGGTTCCAGTCCAGGCCCTGGAGCTGCTCTTCCGTGTAGCCGGCGTCAGCGACGAGCTTCTTGTTGTAGAACATCGCGACGGTGTCCCAGTCCTTGGGCAGGCCGTAGCGTTTGCCATCTTCGGTGACCCACAAGTCTGTGAGGCCCTTGTTGTAGATGTCCAGGTCGAGCTTGTCGTTCTTGACGGCGTCGTCCAGGGCGAGGAGCTGCTTCTTGGAGGCGAACTCGGGGTATTTGGCGAGGTGGTCGGTGAAGACGTCCGGCGCTGTTCCGGCGACGAAGCCGTTGGTCAGGGTGGTCCAGTAGTCGTCCCAGCCGCGCTGGGTGACCTTGACCTTGATGTCCGGGTTGGCCTTGGTGAAATCGTCGGCGCACTGCTGGTAAGCCGGGAGCTGGTTGGCGTCCCAGAGCCAGTAGTTAATCTCGCCTTTGGCCTCGGTGGAGGTCGGAGCGGGTGCTCCGCAAGCGGAGAGGGACAAGGCGATGGCAGCGACAGCAGCGGCGACGCCAAGGGTTTTCTTCATGGTGGACCTTTCGGTTCTTGCGGGGGAGGAACGAGGGGACAGTGGAGCGGTTGGAACGGGGAAACGGTGGAGCGGTTGGAACATATGTGGGGTTATTTGATGCCGGAGAAGCCGATGGAATTCACTACCTTCTTGCCGAAGGCGATGAACAGGATCAGGACGGGCAGGGCGGCGATGAGGGTGGCGGCCATCAGGCCGGACCAGTCGGGGGCGCCTTGGGGGGACTGGGATTTGAAGACGCCCAGTCCTACGGTGAGGACCCGGACGGATTCGTCCTGGCCCACCAGCAGCGGCCAGAAGTATTCGTTCCAGGTGCCGATGAAGGTCAGCAGGGCCAGGGTGGCCATGGGGGCGCCGGCGTTGGGCAGCACGATCCTGAAGAAGATGCGGAACTTGCCGGCGCCGTCGAGCATGGCAGCTTCCTCCACTTCCCGGGACATGGAGAGGAAGAACTGGCGCAGGAAGAAGATCGCGAACGGGGTCATGAACAGGAACGGCAGGATGATGCCGGCGTAGGTGTTCAGGAGTCCGAGGTTTTTGATCATCAGGAAGTTCGGCAGGGCGGTGAAGATCGGCGGGACCATCATGGTGGCCAGGAACAGGGCGAACACTTTTTCCCGGCCGGGCCAGCGCAGCCTTGAGAAGGCGTAGGCGGCCATGGAGCTGAAGAACACCTGTCCGGCGGTGACCAGGGTGGAGACGATGATGGAGCTGCGCAGGTACATCCAGAAGTTGATGGCAGCTCCGGAGCCGCCTTCGGCGATGGCTTCCTCGGGGGTTTGCAGGCCCAGGACGCGTTTGAAGGCGCCCCAGCTGAAGTCGGCCGGCAGGAGGTTGCCGGCGTTCGCGGCGAGGGAGTGGTTGCTGGAGAGTGCGGTGCGGAGCATCCACAGGAACGGGGCGACGGTGACGACCAGCGCGATGGCCACCAGGGTCCAGGCCCCGGCGCGTCGCCAGTTGAACGGCTTGCGGGGCTTGATGATGGCGGTGCGGGCGGGGGCGGCCGGGTCGCGGCGGGACGGAGTCGAAGTGGTCATGGCGGGGGTCCTTAGTCCAGGTCCGATTCGTTGCCCTTGAGGAACTTCATCTGGACGAAGGCGACCAGGGCGAGGATGACGAAGAGAATGACAGAGAGTGCGGAGGCGTACCCGAAGTCCGACTCGGTGAACGCTTTTTGGTAGATGTACATCTGGATGACGCGGGAGGCGTTGATAGGGCCGCCTGCGGTGGTGACGGCCACGGTGTCGAAGACCTGGAAGGATCCGATGACAGTGACCACAAGGACCAACACCAGGACCGGGCGCAGCAGCGGCATGGTGATGGACCAGAACGTCCGGGTCGGCGATGCGCCGTCGAGCGAGGCGACCTCGTAGACGTGGCTGGGGATGGACTGCAGTCCGGCGAAGATCAGCAGGGCGGTGTAGCCCATGTGGCGCCAGACGTTGACGAAGGCGATGGTGGGAATGGCCCACTGCTCGGAGCCGAAGAACGCGATGCGTGGCCCGCCCAGCCAGCTGATGATTTCGTTGACGATGCCCAGCTGGTAGTCGAGCATCCAGAACCAGAGGAGGGCGACAATCACGTTGGCCACCAGGAACGGCAGCAGCAGTGCTCCCCGGATGAACGTGGACTTCGCGACCCGGTGCATCAGCAGCGCCAGGCCAAGGGCAATGACGGTCTGGAAACCGATGTTCAGCGCCACGTACTGCAGGGTCACGCTCATCGCGTTCCAGAACAGTTCATCGGCGAAAATCGCTGTGTAGTTCTTGATCCCGATCCAGGTCGGATCACCCAGGATGCTGTACTCGGTAAAGCTGAGGTAAACACCCCTGATCGTGGGAATCAGGAAAAACGCCACGAACCCGATCATCGCCGGGAAAATAAACACCATCGCGATCCGCAGATCACCCATCCGGTGCGTGAGGCCCTTCTTCCGGGTACTCCCGGGCTTTCCTGCCTTGGACCGTGCCGCCCGGCCTGCCGGGTCCCGTTGCTGCTTGGTAAGGGTGGTCATCTTCGACCCTTTCCTGACTGTGATGTGGGTAACAACTGATGTGAAATCTACACGAGTAGATCGAAGCTGGCAAGCGTTAGATTCAACGCTGCATTTGAGGGGATTTATCCAGTTGCTAGGGTATTGACTCGAGTAGATTCGAATGGAACACTGGGAATTCTGATGGACAGCGCTTGCCCGGCGCTCCTCACATCACCCAGGGAAGGCAAACAATGACGTTTTCAATCGGCGTAGTAGGAGTTGGCCAGTTCGGCGGCCAATTCGCGCACCTTTTCAATCTCCACCCCGGCGTCAGCACCGTCCACGTGGTGGATGAGCTTCCGGAACGGGCGGCCGAGGCAGTGGACCAATATCACCTGGCGGGGTCGAAACCGAGCTTCGAAGACCTTCTCGCCTCCGACGTCGACGCAGTGGCCATCTTCACCCAGCGCTGGACGCACGGTCCGCTGGTGGAGAAGGCGCTCCGCGCCGGAAAACATGTCTATTCCGCCGTCCCCATGGCCATTTCCGAGGAGGAAATCGCCAGGATCATCGGCGCTGTCAGCGAAACCGGCCTGGTCTACATGATGGGGGAGACCAGCTACTACAACCCGGCCACCGTCTATGCACGCAAGCAGCATGCAGCCGGCCGCTTCGGGCGGATCTTCTACACCGAAGGGGACTACGTCCACGACATGGACCTGGGCTTCTACGATGCCTACCAGTACAGCGGCGGTGACCGCTGGAAGGAAACCGCCAGCTACCCGCCGATGCTGTACCCGACCCACGCGGTGGGCGGAGTCCTCGGTGCCGTCCCGGCCCATGCCGTCAGCGTCAGCTGCGTCGGAGTCAAGGATGACCGCAACGACGGCGTCTTCGACAAGGAGGTCAGTATGTTCGGCAACGACTTCTCCAACGCCACTGCCCTTTTTGAACTTAACGACGGCGGC
This sequence comes from Pseudarthrobacter humi, assembly GCF_024294965.1. NCBI lineage: Bacteria > Bacillati > Actinomycetota > Actinomycetes > Micrococcales > Micrococcaceae > Pseudarthrobacter > Pseudarthrobacter humi. Next base: position 100,213 of record NZ_JANCLV010000011.1, on the reverse strand, counting down.
GTTATGCGCACCAATGAGATGCGCCGCGTGGGATATCCCTCACACATCAGGGAGTCCCGCTTCCGGTTTTTCGGGACGGAGGCGAGCTTTGAACAGCTCGCAAACGTCTCGGTCTGGCAGGACAAGGAAGACGTCCATGACATTTCCGAGCAGCTGGAATCACGGCCCACTATGTCCCTGGATGACCCGTCGCTGGCCAACGTTGCGCCCGAACTGAGGGACGCCTTCGTCTCCGGGCTCTCGCCGGTCCATGACGCAGACCGGCTGCCGGAGGAGTTCCACGGCGCACCGAACGGGCACGAGGGAAGCCACCACTTCCTGGTGGATGACTTCGTGACAGCGGTCAACACCGGCACCCTGCCGCCGGTCAATGCCTGGGTTGCCGCCCGGTTCACGCTGCCGGGCATTGTGGCGCACCAGTCCGCCCTCCGCGGCGGGGAGCGGCTGCCCATCCGCGACTTCGGCGACGCCCCGGGGAACCGATAGCTAGCATGGACACCATGACGACTCCAATAGTGCAGGCCCCGCGCGGCCCGGTGACCCGCAAGGATGTTGCCCGGTACGCGGGCGTCAGCACCGCCGTCGTCAGCTACGTGGTCAACCGTGGGCCCAAGAAAGTGGCCCCCGCCACCGAAGCGAAGGTCCAGGACGCCATCCGCGTCCTGGGTTACCGCCCCAACGCCGCCGCAAGGGCCCTCAAACTTGGATCCAGCGAGACTCTGGGGCTCGTCGTCCCGGACATTTCCAACCCCTTCTTCGCACTCTTCTCCCATGCGGTGGAGGACGCAGCCGCAGCCCTCGGCTATGCCCTGGTGTTCAGCAACTCGGACGGGAACATGGCCAAGGAGCGGCGAAACATCCGCAACCTCGCTGCCCGGCAGGTGGACGGGGTGCTTCTGGCCAGTGTCCTCTTTGAACCCGATCTTGAGGTCCTGGAAACGGCAGACATCCCGTCGGTGCTGCTGAACCAGGAACGGGATGCCCCCGGTTTCAACAGCATCGGCGTGGACCTGGCCGCCGGCGCCCGGATGGCCGTGGAGCATCTGATTGGCCATGGCCATACCAACATCGGCCTGGCGATGGGCACCAACGTCTCCGGCAGCACCGACGGCCGCGAAGTGGGCTGGCGAGAGGCTTTGCAGCATGCGGGCCTCCCGGAGGGACCCATTGTGTACAGCGAATTCACCCGGCCCGGCGGTTATATTGCGGGGCAGCGCCTGCTGGCATCGGTCAACCGGCCCACGGCAATCTTCGCCACCTCGGACATGCAGGCGATCGGCCTGTTGCGGGCGGTGCATGAGGCCGGCCTGGCAGTGCCCGGCCAGATCGCTGTGGCGTCCTTCGACGGTTCCGTTGAAGCCGAATACTCGTGGCCGCCGCTGACAACCGTGGAACAGCCCGTGGCCGACATGGCTGAAGCGGCCGTGGCGGCACTCGTGGGCGCCCGCCGCGGGGAGGAACCCCGGCACAGGATCTTCGCCACGAAACTCCACGTCCGCCAGTCCTGCGGCTGTCCCTGAACCAGGGCTGGTTGTCCGCTAGCCCGCGATCCGGATCTTGCCCACCCGCTCGCCGAGGATGCGCTGGGCTTCGGGGCCCAACCCGGCGTCGCTGATGACCTCATCGGCCGCGTCCAGCGGGGCGATGGTGCTGATGCCCAGGAGCCCCCACTTGGTGTGGTCGGCGAGGACCACAGTTTTCCGGGCGGCGGCGACGAACGCCCGGTCCGTCTCTGCCTCCAACAGGTTGGGGGTGGTGAAGCCGGCGTCGGCGTCCATGCCGTGTACGCCCAGGAACAACATGTCCAGGTGCAGCTGCTTGAGTGCCGCGGTCGCGATGGGTCCCACCAAAGCGTCCGACGGCGTGCGCTCGCCGCCGATCAGGATCACGGTGGACGCGAAGCGGGCCGAGCCGCCGGACGCGGCGTGGTGGAAGAGGTCAGCAATGCGCACGGAGTTGGTGACCACCGTGATCCGTGGGCCGTTGACCAGTTCCTTGGCCAGGGCCCACGTGGTGGTCCCGGCGCTGAGACCGACAGCCATGCCCTCATGCACCAGGCCGGCAGCCTCCAGTGCGATGGCGCGTTTCTCTACGGTCAGCTGGGTGGACTTGAGCTCGAAGCCAGGCTCATGCGTGCTGACATCCCCAGGGACCTTGGCGCCGCCATGGATGCGCTCCAGCCGGCCGCCTTCCTCCAGCAGTTCAATGTCCCGGCGCACTGTCATCAGCGAAACCCCCAACTGCTGCGCCAAGTCGGACACACGAACCACCCGATCGCGCTGGACAGCATCCACAATCGCCTGATGTCGTGCAGCGGGGAGCATCTGAAAAGCCATCCTTATAAGCCAGGGGACAGAACTGCACCAAGTCTAGGGTGCCCCGGAACCGGCCGGCGGCGATGGGGCGATAGACAGGGAAGGTCGGTTGTCCGGAAGCGTGCGTCAGAAGCGAGGAACGAGCTAGCACGCGGGGGATGACCGACCTTCCCTGCCCCGGGACAGGCTACTTCCGCAGTGACGCCGCGATCTGGGCCATGACGGTGTTGTCGGCCAGGGTGGTGGCGTCGCCTACTTCGCGTCCTTCTGCGACGTCCTTGAGGAGGCGGCGCATGATTTTGCCGGAGCGGGTCTTGGGCAGTTCCGGGACCACGAGGATGGTTTTGGGTTTGGCGATGGGCCCGATTTCCTTGCCCACGTGGTTGCGGAGTTCGGCGATGGTGGCGTCCCCGGAGTCCACGGCGTCTCCGCGCAGGATCACGAACGCGACGACGGCCTGGCCGGTGGTCTCGTCCGCGGCGCCCACAACGGCGGCTTCGGCCACGGAGGGGTGGGATACCAAGGCGGATTCGATTTCGGTGGTGGAGAGCCGGTGCCCGGAGATGTTCATGACGTCATCCACGCGGCCCAGGAGCCAGATGTCGCCGTCCTCGTCCTTCTTGGCGCCGTCGCCGGCGAAGTACATGCCTTCGAAGCGGGACCAGTAGGTCTCCTTGAACCGTTCGGGGTCGCCCCAGATGCCGCGGAGCATGGCGGGCCAGGGCTCCCGGATCACCAGGAAGCCGCCGTGGCCGTCCGGCACGGATTCGCCCTGCTCATCAACGACGTCCACCGCGATGCCGGGCAGCGGGGTCTGGGCCGAGCCGGGCTTCGTGGCGGTGACGCCGGGCAGCGGGGCGATCATCTGGGCGCCGGTTTCGGTCTGCCACCACGTGTCCACGATCGGTGCCTTGTTGCCGCCGATGACGTCCCGGTACCACATCCACGCTTCCGGGTTGATGGATTCGCCCACGGAACCCAGGACCCTCAGGGAAGTCAGGTCGTACTTGTCCGGGATCTCCCGGCCCCACTTCATGAACGTCCGGATGGCCGTGGGGGCGGTGTACAGGATGGAGACCTTGTACTTCTCGATGATCTCCCACCAGCGGCCCTGGTGCGGGGAATCCGGGGTGCCTTCGTACATCACCTGGGTGGCGCCGTTGATGAGCGGGGCGTAGGCGACGTACGTGTGACCGGTGACCCAGCCGACGTCGGCCGTGCACCAGAAGACATCCGTTTCGGGGTGGAGATCGAACACGGCCTTGTGGGTGTAGGCGCCCTGCGTGAGGTAGCCGCCGGTGGTGTGCAGGATGCCCTTGGGCTTTCCCGTGGTGCCGGAGGTGTACAGGATGAACAGCGGGTGCTCGGAGTCGTGTCCCACCGCTTTGTGCTCGGTGGAGGCCAGTTCCACGGTGTCTGCCCACCAATGGTCCCGGCCCTCGTGCCAGTCCACGTTCTGGCCGTTGCGCTTGACCACCACAACGTTCTGGACCGTGTGCCCGTCGGCGGCGAGGGCCTCGTCCACGGCGGTCTTGAGCGCGCTGGGCTTGCCGCGGCGGTAGGTGCCGTCCGCGGTGACAACGAGCTTGGCTTCGGCGTCCTCGATCCGGGAGCGCAGGGCGTCGGCGGAGAACCCGCCGAACACTACCGAGTGCACGGCCCCGATGCGGGCGCAGGCCAGCAGCGTAATGACGGCCTCCGGGATCATGGGCAGGTAGACGGCCACCCGGTCACCCTTGCCAACGCCGAGGGACTCGAAGGCGTTCGCGGCCTTCTTGACCTCTTCGGTGAGCTGGGCGTACGTGTAGGTGCGGGTGTCGCCGGGTTCGCCCTCGAAGTAGATGGCCACCCGGTCCCCCAGGCCGTTCTCCACATGGCGGTCAAGCGCGTTGTACGCGGCGTTGACCTCGCCGCCCACGAACCACTTGGCGAACGGCGGGTTGGACCAGTCCAGTGCCTGGTCGAAGTCTTTGCTCCAGGTGAGCAGCTCGCGGGCCTGCTTCGCCCAGAAAGCCGGGCGGCCGGCGCCGGCCTCCTCATACTCCGCGGCGGTGACGACGGCGTCTGCAGCGAATTCGGGGCTGGGGGCGAAAGTGCGGTTTTCGTGCAGCAGGTTCTCAAAGGCGTCGCCCTGCTGATCGGTCTGCACGGAAGCTGCGGGGGCGGTGGCCGTGGAGCCGGGAGTGTCCTGAGACATGGTGAACCTCATCATTCATCGGTCTTTTCAGCGGCTGCCGTCGCCGGCCGTGCTCCGCCGCTTTGCGCGGCATTGGGCAGCGGCCGATCACGGACATTCCGCAAAGAGCTGTTCCGGAATCAAGCCTAATACGCGCCGGGGCCGCGATGTGTTCGCTGTCACAAAGGCGCCCGCGAACGGCATTTATTTAGCGGTGAATGGCTAATTGACCCTGCGAACCGGGGTCCCGCCGCCGCGGATCAGCTAGTGATCGGCCATGCGGTTGACTAGGCTGAGATTGAATTGTGACTTTCTATGGAGCTGTCGGATCCGGTGTATTACTGCCGGGCCCTGCCGCTGCCGCCGTTTCGGACGGCACAGTTTTGGGACGGAACCGTCCCGGTGCCGCCACGCTAAGGAGTACAGAATGAACCAGCAAAGTTTCGGCCAGAAATTTGGCCGCGCAACCGAGGCAGGGCCTGGCAGCACCCCGGGAGGCGGCTCCGCGAAGGGCGTGCAGAAGCCGGCCGGCGCCAAGCCGGGCACCACCAACCAGGCCGTGTTGGGTCCGTTCACGCTGCGGGACCTGACGGTCTTCGCCGCCACCCTCATTCTGCTGGTCGCCTCGCTGCTGCCCATCTTCTTCGGCCGGTTTAATCTCTGGAACGCAGGCAGCCTGTTCTTCCTGGGCCTCGGCATTGTGCTGCCGCTGATTGTCACGGCACTCTTTGCTGCCCGCAGGCTCGCTCCCGCCACGAAGGTCCGCATCGGTTCACTGTCCGTTGACCAGTTTGGATCTGTGGTGGCTTCCTTTGCACTGGCGTTCTTCTTCGTTTCCACGGCCGCGGCCTTTGTGCCCAGCCTGTTGGTGGGCCTGGTGGGTTCCGTCGTGCTGTTCGCGGGCACCGTGCTGAGCCGCTTCATTCCGTACTTCGCCGGCGACTTCCTGGGGCGCGACGAAACCCCTGCTCACGTGATGGCGCGCGACTCGGCTGTCCCGCTGCCGAAGCCGCACACGCCCAAGGAACCCAAGCCTGCGGCCGCGCCCGTTCCGGAGGCTTCCGCGCCTGTTGCCCCATCGTCAGCTGCCGCAACTTCTGCGCGTGCCGCCGCGCCCACCTCCGCTCCGCCCACCTCCGCCCCGGCCGCAGCCGCTGCCGTCTCTTCCGCCCCGGAGGTCAGCGAGTGGACGCCTGTTGGCGACCCGAGCCCCGCAACGCAGGCGGCCGACGTCGTGCCTTCCCCTTCAGCGACGGGCACCTCCGCGGCGCCCGCCGTTGCGGAGACTTCTGCGGGTGACATCCCGACGGCGGCTGCGGCTGCCCCCGCGCCGACCGCTACAGCGTCCGCCGCCGCTGCCCCTGAAGCAGCAACCCACGACGCCGGCACAGGCGTTGCTGCCCCGGCCCGCCAGTCTGCCGCGGAACCTGCCGCGACGGCCGTGCATCAGCAGGTGCGCAGCGTGGAGCCCATCGGCGCCACCGTCGATCCGGCATCCAGGCCTGAAGAATCGGACGAAGAACCGGCGCATGAGGCGTTCTGGTTTGCCGTGGCACAGCACCGGACCACGGTGGACCCCCAGACCGGCGCCCCCGCCTTTGTGATTGAACCGGGCGGCTGGGTGCTGGCCCTGGAGGACCGGGGCCACGAATTCCTGGTCCAGCACACCGACGGACGAGTGGGCGTGCTGCGCGACCTCAGCAACATCGAGCGCGGCTAGCCGGCCCCGTGGCCACGTCCCGTAGACCCGGATCCGGCCCGGCCACAGCAGCCCCGGAGTCTTTGCTGGCGTTGAAGCGCCGGGCGCGGCGGATCAACAAGGCCCTGGCGGAGAAGTATCCCTATGCCCACGCGGAGCTGGATTTCCGGAACCCGTTCGAGCTGGTCGTGGCCACGGTCCTGTCGGCCCAGACCACGGATGTGCTGGTCAACCAGGTCACCAAGATCCTGTTCGCGCGGTACCCGGACGCCCGGGCCATGTCCGAGGCCGATCCCGCCGAACTGGAGGCGATCCTGCAGCCCACCGGCTTTTTCCGGGCCAAAACGAAGAGCGTGCTGGCCCTGAGCACCCGCCTGGTGGACGAGTACGACGGCGTGGTCCCCGGCCGGCTGGAGGACCTGGTGACGCTGCCGGGAGTGGGGCGCAAGACCGCCAACGTGGTGCTCGGCAATGCCTTCGGCGTCCCCGGGATCACTGTGGACACCCACTTCGGCCGGCTCGCACGGCGCTTCGGCTGGACCACGTCCGAGGACCCGGTACAGGTCGAATCCGACGTTGCCGAACTGTTTGAGCCCAAGGACTGGACCATGCTCTCGCACCGTGTGGTGTTCCACGGACGGAGGGTGTGCCACTCACGAAAGCCAGCCTGCGGCGCGTGTCCGGTAGCGAACTGGTGCCCCAGCTACGGGTTGGGCGAGACCGATCCCGTCAAAGCTGCCAAGCTCCTTAAATACGAGTTGGCGCCCGGGAGCGAGAGCCTCCTGGAACGGTTGTTGGCCGAGACGCACCGCGCCGCTGAAATCCGGATGGAATCGCAGAGGCGGCTCCCGTGAGCGCACGCCAGGACCTGATCGACCTGGTGCGCAGATCGGACAGCGGCGACGTCACCGCGCCGAACACTGCCTGGGCGGCACTGACCGTGGATGAAACCATCGCCCGCAAGGCGGCAGTCCTGATGCTTTTCGGTGTGCTGGACGACGTTCCCGCGGTCTCCGGCAAACCCCTGGCGGCGGCGGATCTTGATGTCCTGCTGCTGGAACGCGCGCACACCCTGGATTCCCACCCCGGCCAGGTCGCCTTTCCCGGCGGTTCCATCGACGAGGACGAAACCCCGGTTGCCGCAGCCCTTCGGGAAGCGGAGGAGGAGACCGGACTGGACTCCGCAGGTGTGGAGGTCCTGGGCGTGCTTCAGGAGCTTGGGCTGGCGCGCAGCAACTTCCTGGTGACGCCGGTGCTCGGATGGTGGGCGTCGCCGTCGCCGGTGCACGTGGTGGACTACGCCGAATCCGCCCAGGTTTTCCGGATCCCCGTCCGGGACCTGCTGGATCCGGCCAACCGGGTGACAGCCACGGTCAGCCGCGATGGCAGGACCTTCAGCAGCCCCGCCTTCGCCGTCAGCGGCGTGCTGGTCTGGGGCTTCACCGGGATCATTCTGGATGGACTCTTTGAGCAGCTGGGCTGGGCCGTGCCGTGGGACCGGACCCGGCTCCACGAGGTGGTCTTCTAACGTCGGAGTGGTCCGTAGCGTGGGCGGCCCGGCGGGACTGAGTCCGCCGGGCGTGCACCGTGTATGTGGCGCCTTAGCCGGTGGTGACCGGCTGCTGCCGAAGATCAACAACAATGCCCGTGGCCGCGTTTTCACGCAGGGCATTGATGCCGTCCTTCAAGGCGCCGAGATGCTTGAAGTCGGGCGAAACCGCCACGATATTCCCGTTTGAATCGGTAAGCCTGAGCCGATAGCACTCGTCACTTACACGATGTATTTCAAACCTGCCCGCCATAGGCCGGACCTCCCCTGATATGCGTCTTTGCATGAATAGCTGGACCGTCTGCTTCAGTCGCTGCTCCGATGTAACCATGGGCACAGAGCTTCGGCCAGCTACTCCCGGGTAGGTTTCTTCCGGCTAACCGAATTTTCTATTTTGCGTTGTCGTAGGAGTCCACCACGGCCACGCTGACGGGGAATTCCACCGGAATGGGACCGAACAGCAGTTCCTTCGCGGCGGCGGCAGCTTCCTCGATGGCCCCGATGCAGGCCTGGACGCCGGCCTCGGGGGCATGGACCATCACCTCGTCATGCAGGAAGAACACCAGCTCCGCCTGAACGGAACCGTCGGCACGCAAGGCGCGCAGCCGCCGTCGTAATTCCGCCAGCCAGCACGCCGCCCAGTCAGCGGCGGATCCCTGCACCACAAAGTTGCGGGTGAAGCGTCCCCGGGAACGGGCAATGGATTCCGCGCGGCGCTGCTCCTCGGCAGTGGCCGACTGCTGGCTCCGGTACCACCCTTCCGACGGGGGCGGGCTGCTCCGGCCAAGCCGGGTGGTCACGGTGCCGCCGGCCTCGCCGTCGCGCGCCGCCTGCTCCACGAAGCCGACGGCGCGGGGGTAGGTCCGTGCCAGCTGCGGCATCAGGCGGCCGGATTCGCCCGTGGTGGCGCCATAAATGGCGCCGAGGAGGGCGACCTTGGCCTTGGCGCGGTCGCCGCCGAAACCCTGGGCGGCGATGCCGGCGTACAGGTCCTTGTCGCGCGCCGCTTCCGCCATTTTGGAGTCCTGCGCCAGGGCCACCAGCACCCGGGGTTCCAACTGGGAGGCGTCCGCGACGATGAGCTTGTGGCCGGGATCCGCATGGACGGCGCCGCGGATCTGGCGCGGGATCTGCAGGGCCCCGCCGCCCCGCGACGCCCAGCGGCCGGACACCACACCGCCCACGACATACTCGGGCTGGAAGCGGCCGTTGGCCACCCATGCGTCCAGCCAGGCCCAGCCGTTGGCGGTGTGCAGGCGGGACAGTTTCTTGTAGGCGAGGAGCGGCTCGATGGCGGGATGGCTGGACTCCATCAGCTCCCACTGCCGCGTGCTTTTGACCTCGATGCCGTTGCGATGCAGGGCGCGCATCAGCTCCTGCGGCGAGTCCGGGTTCAGCCCGGGCGAGTTGAGCAGCCCCCGCAGCTCGGTGTTCAGGGCCTCCAGCTTCGCGGGGCGGTGACCGGACGGCGGGCGCGGCCCGAGGTAATCGGCCAGGATCTGCTCGTGCAGGTCCTCGCGCCAGGGGACACCGGTGTGCTGCATCTCCGCGGCGATCATGGCGCCGGCGGATTCGGCGGCCAGCAGCAGCCGGAGCCGCTTCCGCTTGTTTTCGTCCGGAGCCGCATCGGCCAGGGCAGCCTGCTGGGCGGCGTATTCGGTGCGGAGCTCCGCCAGGCCTTGCCGTGGGGCTTGGTGACGGACATCGTCAAAGAGGGCCCCCTGATCCGCTGGCGGGGGCGGCGGCTGTAGGGCGCGGGGCGTCTCCTGGGGATTGTCGAGCGGTTCCTTGTCGGCGTTCCGCGCGTACTCCGTGTGGGCAGTGAACTGAGAATACGCCAGGATATTGCCGCACAAACCGAGGTCATAGCAGCGCTCCAGTTCCACGCCGGCCGCCAGCAGGGTGGGGTACCAGTCCTGGGTCCGGTTCCAGATCCAGCGGGGTGGCGCCTCGCGGGGCCGGTTCTCCAGCTGGCGTACGACGGCGGCGAGCTCGCTTGCGCTGATGAGGCGAGGTTCGGGGCGGTCGGGGTGGGGATCGCCCGCCTGGGTGACCTGCTGGAGGGCTGCGCCGTGGGCGTGGGCGGCGAGCAGCAGATACATAGGTCCAATTCTGCCCTGTGGCGGGGACATTCATGCCCCAATCCCATGCCGGCAACATGTGTTGACGGCCTGTGCCTGGGGGTGAGCAAGCAGGCCGTCCACCGCAAATACGGGAAGCAGGAACCGGTCCGGTCGTTCGGGCCGTCTTTCTGTCCGGCCTTTCGGCCGGGTGCGGGAGTTGTCCACATACGGTGGCATGGCCCTGTTTCTCCCTCTTGAGTTCGGTGGAGAGTTGCTGCATGAGCAGGCACCAGCTATCGCCACCCCCTTCCGAGCGGCCTTCCGCCCAGCTGTCCCGTGCCCGGCCCTCCCCTCACCAGGGATCTGAATCCGGTGGTTCCCAGGCCCGTGGTTCCACGTCCCGTGCGCCTGCCGCGGCACACGCAGCGGGAGCCTGGCTGCCGGACCCCGCTGGTGCCGAGGTACTCCTGGTGACCGGCTACGACTTTCTGCAGGGCGAAGTGGAGCGGATTGTGGCTGCCGCCGGCGGCCAGCTGCGGGTAGTGGCAGACGTGGCTGATGCCGCCCAGTACTGGGACGCCGCGGCCGCTGTGTTGGTGGGGAGCGATGTCCGCGAGCTGCCGCCGCGGCGGCGGGCCCCTGCCGTGTTGGTGGGTCTGAATGGGGAGGGGGACAGTCTCTGGCATCTGGCCACAGCCCTCGGCGCGGAGCGGGTGGCGGTGCTTCCGGATGCCGCGGCCTGGCTGGCAGAGTACCTGAGCCGGTCACGGTCACCCGAAGCGGGAGGGCTTGTCCTCGGGATAACAGGGGGCTGCGGCGGTGCCGGTGCCACCACCGCTGCAATCTGGATCGCCCAGGCGGCCGCCGGGCTGGGTGTGCGCGTGTTGCTGGTTGACGGTGACCCGTGGGGTGGTGGCCTGGAACTGGCACTGGCGGCTGAGGAGACGCCGGGTCTGCGTTGGCCTGACCTGTCAGACGCGAGCGGAAGCATCGATCCCGAGCAGCTGGCCGACTCGCTGCCGGTCGCCGGTGGGTTTTCCTTCCTGTCCTGGCCCGGCAGCCGCGACCGCCAGGCACCGGTGGATGCCGCCACCACAGGTGGCGTACTGGATGCGGCCCGGCGGGGCTATGAACTGGTGGTGGTGGACATCGGCCGGGGCGCCGAACCCGTGCGCATGTTTGCCTGGGACTGCGACCGCATCCTCGTGGTGGTGCCGGCGCAGCTGAAGGCGGCGGTGGCCACGGCCCGGCTGCTGCACGAACTCCCGCCGGTTGAGGCGGCCCTCCTGGTCCGGGGCAAGGCCGGTGCCGCGCTGGACGCCGGACTCATTGCGGACGCCGTCGGGCTGCCGGTCCAGGGCCGGGTTCCGGAGCTGCGCGGCGTTACGGCTGCCGGGGAAAACGGCAGGCTCCTTGACGTGGGCAAACGACGGAGTGTCAGGCATTTCGCCGCCTCAGTGCTCGATCTGCTGGACGGCGACATCCCCGTCGGAGACCTGCCGTGAGCGCGCAGCGGCCCGTCCCGCCCCCGTCGCCCCAGGAGCAGCGGACGGGGGCACGCCGTCGGCAGGCCCGCGTCCTGGATCCGCGCTTTCTTGATTCGGCACTGTTGGAAACAGTCCGTGAGTCAGTCATGGCCGACGCCGGACCTGTCACCCCGTCCCGGGTTGCCGCCGCCGTCCAGGCCACCGGCCGGCTGCTGGGGACTGCGGGCTCCCTTGCCGCCGTGGAACGGATCAGCGCCGAGCTGAACGGGCTCGGCCCGCTCCAGGAACTGACGCGGGACGTGCACGTCACAGACATCTTCGTCAACGCCCCGGACTCGGTCTGGATCGACCGGGGTCGGGGCCTCGAACCGGCAGGGGTTTCGTTTTCCGGCGAGGCACAGGTGCGGGCCTTGGCATCGCGGCTGGTGGCCGCCGGCGGCAGGCGGCTGGATGACGGGTCCCCGTGCGTTGATGTCAGGCTTGAGGGCGGCTACCGCGTCCACGCAGTCCTGCCGCCGATCTCCACCGCCGGCACCTTGTTGAGCGTCCGGATCCGGCGGGAACAGGTCTTCTCCATGGACGAACTCCGTGCCGGCGGCATGTTCGGCACCTTGGTCCAGGAGGTTCTTGAACGGGTTGTTGAGCAGCGGCTGAGTTTCCTGATCAGCGGGGCCACGGGGTCCGGAAAGACCACGTTGCTGTCCACCCTGCTGGGGCTGTGCTCTCCGGCGGAACGGCTGGTTCTGATCGAGGATGCGTCCGAACTGAACCCCGTCCATCCGCACATTGTGTCGCTGGAGTCCCGTCACGGAAACCTCGAAGGCGGCGGCGAAGTGGATCTCGGCGAACTGGTCAGGCAGGCACTGCGGATGCGGCCGGACCGGCTGGTGGTGGGGGAATGCCGCGGTGCCGAGGTGCGGGAGCTCCTGACCGCCATGAACACAGGCCACACCGGCGGAGGAGGGACCATCCATGCGAACGCTGCCACCGCTGTCCCGGCCCGCCTGACAGCTTTGGGGGCTCTGGCCGGCATGGGCCAGGACGCGGTCCGGCTGCAGGCAGCCAGCGCCTTGGATGTTGTGGTCCACGTGGTGCGGTCCGGCCACGGGCGGCATGTTGCCTGCGTGGGCGTGGTGCAGGACGGTCCCGGCGGTCTTACGGTGGTTCCGGCGTTGGAGGCCAGACGCGGCCAGGTCGGCACCGGTCCAGCCTGGGAGGCGATGAGCAAACGGCTGGGACTGTCCCTCGAGGCAGGTGCCGCCGTATGACCCTTCTGCTGGCCGTGGTCCTCGTGCTGGCGGTCGTGCTGCTCTTCAGCCCGCCCGGCGGTGCCACAGGCCGTTTCCGGCGGGCCGTGGGGAGTGCGGGACCAGTCTCCGCCTCTCGGGTTCATGGCGGGGCTGGTGGCAGCAGGACGGGCGCCTCGTGGCGCAGGTTGCTCCGTGCCGGACCGGAACGGAGCAACCTGTCACTGACCCTTGTGGTGCAGCAGCTTGCTGCGCTGCTGAAGGGCGGCCGCACTCCGGCACGCCTATGGGATGAACTGTGGCTGGTCCACGCTGGCCGTCGGGAGCCAGATTCCGCAACTACGGGCGCAGGTTCACGCGAATCGCAGGACCTTGGTGGAAGGGCGGTCCCAATCCGCAGGTCAGCGGCCGGGCGCAGTGGTCCGAGCCTCAGCGCAGGCTCCCTGGTGATGCTTGGCGCCATCCGGGCAGCGGCGTTCCGGGGAGCACCCGTGTCTGAGGCGATCCGGAAGGCCGCGCTTGCGGAGCATTCTTGCGCAGACAGCAGGGAGTTGCGGATCTGGTGTGAGCTTGCCGCCTGCTTTGACATCGCCGAAGCCAGCGGCTGTCCACTGGCGGACGTCCTGGCGAGGTTTGCGGCCCAACTGGAAGTGGAAGACGACGCCGAGGCCGCACGGCAGACAGCCCTCGCCGGGCCCAAGGCCACAGTAGGTCTGCTGACATGGCTCCCGCTGATGGGACTGGGCCTGGGAATAGCGTTGGGCGTGGATCCCCTGGCCATCCTGATCGGGACCCCGCTGGGGCTGGCGGCCCTCGCGGCGGGCGTGGGCCTCACCATCACCGGAAGAATCTGGTCCGCCCGCCTGGTCGGTGCTGCCGCCGGGGCCGGTGTGCCATGACGGAAATTCTTGTGCCGGGGCTTGCCTTGGCCGTTGTTCTGGCTGCTGCCGCCTGCCTTGCCCTTTCGCAGCCAAGCCGGGTCCGAAAGCGACTGCTCAGCCTGCGAGGGGACCTGGGCGCCGGGCCGCATGGGGCCGATGAAGCACTCACGCAAGGCGGCCGCCTTCACGGATTGCGTGACACGGCCATGATGCTTGAGCTCGTGGCCGCAATGCTGGACGCCGGGTCGGGCATTGGCCGGTCCCTGGAACTCGTCGCGGCCTCGGCCTCCGCGGACTACGGCAAGGCGCTGCGTCCGGTGGTGTCTGCGCTCGCCATCGGAGCCGACTGGGAGACAGCCTGGCGCAGTTCCGAAGTCCGGGTTCCCGAGATCCTGGAACTGCGTGACGCACTGGGATTCGCCGCCCTGACCGGGGCGCCGTCGTCGGCCATCCTTTACGCACAGGCCGCCAGGCTGCGCCGGGAAAGATTCCGCGCTGCGGAGAAACGGGCGGCCTCGCTCGGCGTGAAGCTGGTCATTCCGCTGGGCCTGTGCTCGCTCCCGGCCTTCATCTGCCTGGGCGTAGTCCCGGTCCTGCTGGCGCTGGTGCCGTCCGGGTCCTGACCGCGGGATTTGGGCTACGGTCCATTCCTCCACACCGCGTCCAGTCCTCCACAATCGGCTCCAAGCGGCGCTTATCCACTTACAGGATGTTTGCACTTACCGAGATCCGCGGAGCCGGGAAGAGTCGAAATCAGCCGGCAACTCGGCCGGAGCACAGAAGGGAAACCGTCACCATGACCATCATCCAAAACAGCCTTTCCGCCGCCCCCGCGCCGGAGCCCAGCACAGCAGTTGCGGGTATCCCAGCAGGGGAGTCCGTAGTGCTTGCCAATGCAGGGCTGGGCGCCTGTACCTGCCAACGGGAGGAGGCCCCAGAGGCCGCTGGCAACGTCGTGGAGCTTTACCCCGGTGCCAGCGAGACGAGAAAGCGACGGCCCCGGCTCACAGCGTCAGAGGCCGGAATGGCGACGGCCGAATACGCCATCGCCACTCTTGCCGCGGTTGGCTTCGCCGGACTTCTTGTCTTCATTCTCCGCAGCGACGAAGTGCGCGGATTCCTGCTGAACCTCATCCGCACGGCGCTGGCCTTGCCATGAGTCTGCCGCCGGCAGCGCTGCCACGGCCCGATGACCGGAGCAGCCGCTGTGGCCGCCGCCGGAACCAGGGCGTGGAGAGCCGCGGGGCGCTGGGACCGGCGGCGTTCCGGCGCCGGTTCCGTCGCTGGCGCCGTGGGCCGGGGAATGCCCACGGCGCCGTGACGGCGGAGTTCGCGGTAGTGCTGCCGGCAGTACTGTTGCTCCTCGCACTGCTCCTGGCGGGAGCCTCCGCGGGCGTCACGCAGCTCAGGCTCGAGGAGGCGGCGCGGGCCGGCGCCAGGGCGCTGGCCCGCGGCGAAGACCCGGGCGCAGTGCAGGGGATCGTCAGGACCTTGGCGGGGACATCGGCAACGGCGTCCCTTGCGGCCGAGGGCGAATGGCTCAGCGTTACGGTGGCCGACGGTGTGGGCGGGCCGCTGGGGGCAACTGTGCCCTGGACACTCACGGCCAAGGCCACCACGCGGAGCGAAACGCCGGCTGCCGCGGCCAATCCGGGGTTTGAACCGGACGGAGCCCCGGGAGAGGCCCCGTTGTGAACAGGCAATTCCGGGACAACCCGGAGCGCGGTTCCGGAACAGTGCTGGCTGCGGGACTGGCGCTGGTTGTCATCATGGCGATGGCCCTGATGTTGTTGTTCGCACAATCCGCGGTGATGGCCAGCCGGGCAGCGGCAGCGGCGGACCTCGCTGCCCTTGCCGCGGCCGATGCCCTGCGCGGGATCACGTCCGGAGACCCCTGCACGGTGGCGGCCGAGGTAGCAGCCCGCCATGAGGCGGCACTCGTCAGCTGCACGGAAGGGGCCGGCCAGACCGTCAGGGTCCGAACGGAGCTGAATGCACGCACACTGGTTGGCGCCGCCACCGGTCAGGCCCGGGCCGGACCGCCGCCCTGAGCTGTTGTGCTGAACGGCTCCGTGCTCGCCAGGAATTCCGCAGCGCGGAGCGGCATTTCGCGCGCGTCTTTGAGGAGGACATCGATGAGCGTGACGGCGGCAGCCTTGTCCAGCGGATTGTTCTTGTTCCCACATTTGGGGGACTGGACGCAGGACGGGCAGCCCGACTCGCATTCACACGCCTTGATGGCGTCGCGCGTCGCCGAGAGCCACACCTTTGCCTTGTCGAAGCCGCGTTCGGCAAAGCCGGCACCGCCGGGGTGCCCGTCGTACACAAAGATGGTGGGCACGCCGGTGTCGGCGTGGATTGCGGTGGATACTCCGCCGATGTCCCAGCGGTCGCTGGAGGCCACCAGCGGCAGCAGGCCGATCGCTGCGTGTTCGGCGGCGTGCAGGGCCCCCGGGAACTGCGCCTCGATGAGCCCGGCGCCCGTCAGCGAACGGTTCTCCACCACAAACCAGACGGCCTTCGTGAACAGATCCCGGGCGCCCAGCTCCAGCGGCTCCTCACCCAGGATTTCGTTTGAAATCAAGGCCTTGCGCTGAAAGGACACCACCTGTGTTGTCACTTTCACATCACCGAAGTGAACGGCGATATCGCCCCAGTGCTCGGTCCGGAGTGTTTCGAGCACTTCTATCTGGGTCACGTCCCGGGCTGTTGTGTAGTAGTCGGGGTTGGCGCGCCGGACCACCACACAGTGGTCGTCTTCGTTCAGGTCCTCCACCACATAGCTGTCGCCCTGGTGCACGTAGATGGCACCTGTGTGCGCCTGGTAGTGCGTCTGGGGCGAATCCATGGTCCCGAGGAGGGAACCGGTATCGGCGTCAACGATGCTCACCGGCCCGCCGCCGTCGGCACGGAGGTTCACCATCGCCGCAGCGCTCTGGGAGTGTGTCCAGAACCAGCCTGCCGGCCGGCGCCGGAGATAGCCCTGCGCCACGAGCTGCCCCAGCAGCTTCTCTGCTGTGCCTCCGAACAGTGCCAGCTCAGCGACGCCCAGCGGAAGCTCCGCGGCTGCGGCACATAGGTGGGGCCCCAGCACATAGGGATTGGAGGGATCAAAGACGGTGGCCTCCACCGACACGTCGAAAATCGCCTCGGGATGGTTCACCAGGTAGGTGTCGAGCGGATCATCGCTGGCCACAAACGCGGCGATCGCATCCTGGCCCGCGCGCCCGGCCCGGCCGATCTGCTGGAACAGCGATGCCCTGGTGCCTGGCCAGCCCGCCACCAGGACGGCATCCAGCCCGGAAATGTCGATGCCCAGTTCAAGGGCGGACGTGCTGGAGACACCCAGCAGTTCGCCGGAGCGGAGGGCCTTTTCCAGGGCCCGGCGTTCTTCCGGAAGGTACCCGGAACGGTAGGCGGCCACGCGTTGGGGAAGACTGGGATCCACGTCGTCCAGAAGGCGCTTGGTAATCGAAGCGATTGTCTCCGCACCGCGGCGGGACTTGATGAAGGCGATGGTACGGATACGGGACGAGACCAGGTTCGCCAGCAGATCGGCCGTTTCGGCAACGGCGGTGCGGCGTTCCTTGGCGCCGTTCTCGCCCTTGAGCTCGGTCAGCGCAGGTTCCCAGAAAGCCACGGTGGTGGAACCGTGCGGCGAGCAGTCCTCGGCAACGGCCCGGACGGGCGCCCCGATGAGGCGGCCGAACGATGTGCCTGGCTCCGATGCCGTGGCTGACGCGGCGATGAACACCGGACCGGGATGGGACTCCCCGGCACCGTAGTACTCGCAGATGCGGCGCAGCCGGCGCATCAGATTGGCCACGTGCGAGCCGAACACACCGCGGTAGCTGTGGGCCTCATCCACAATCACGTACCGCAGCCGCCGGAAGAAGCTGGCCCACCAAGCATGATTGGGAAGGATGCCGAAGTGGAGCATGTCCGGATTCGCCAGGATGAAGTTGGCGTGGTCCCGGATCCACCGGCGGGACGCGGGGTCGGTATCGCCGTCGTACGTCTCGGCCCGTACGGTGGGCAGATTCAGGGAACGGATGGCTGCGAGCTGGTCGGCAGCGAGTGCCTTCGTGGGGGAGAGATAGAGCGTCACGGCGCCGTCGTCGTGGATTTTTCCCGGTTCGGACAGGACGCGCAGTTCGGAGCGGTGGATGGCGTCAAGTGCCGGCAGCTGGTAGGCCAGGGACTTGCCGGAGGCGGTGCCGGTGGCGATGACCACGTGTTCGCCGCCGTGGGCCAGGTTGGCGGCCTGGATCTGGTGCCGGTAGGGCTCGTGGATGCCCAGGGAGCCGTAAGCGGCCACCAGATCCGGATGTGCCCACGTTGGCCACGGTTCGTGGACTGCCTGCCGGGCTGGGATGGTGCGGACATGACGCAGCTGTTCCGGGTCCGGGCCTCGGCCCAGCAATGGAATCAGGGAGTCATGGGGGTTCACCCCAACATTCTTTCACCCGAGGAAAAATCACCCCACGGAAAGGTCTGCGCCTTCGTCGGACGTGGACAGCATCAGCACGCGGCAAACAGTTGACCAGCCCAGGTGGGAATACAGCTTCTGGCCGTCGATCGAGGCCAGCAGCAGGCCGTTCTCCACATCGGGTCCGATGGCCTGTGCCGCAAGGGCCTTCATGATGAAGCTGCCCAGGCCGCGGCGCTGGAACGCGGGTTGGACCACAATCTTGTCGAACACTGCTGTCTCGCCCACCACACAAACCCTGCCGCTCGCAGCTACCGTGTCACCCGATCGGACCACGGCGTGGTGGACGCCGTCGAGCTGGGAGGTGACCAGGTTCAATTCGTCGTCGGAGAGCCACGGATCTTCCGTATCCTGCGTGGCCATGTCCACAATCATCATGGCCTGCGATGCGGACGTGACGTTCAGCCCGTGTTTTTGGGCGAGCGCCGTGAAACGGGCAACGTCGTTGGTGAGGATGGTCAGGACCCTCGGCGGTGCCTCGGCGGTCTTCGCGGCCAGGGCCGCGAACTCGTCAGCGGAGGGGTCGTGGGCGAAGTATTCCCAATCCCCGGTGGTGTCAGCCCGCAGTGCGGCGGGGAATCGGCCCTCCACTGTTGTCTGGTAACCGCGGCAGCCGGCCCAGCCAGCTACCCAGACTTCAAGAAGGCGTGTGATGTCTTCAACCAAGGCGTCCGGACTCATGTCATGAGAGTATTCCAGCCCCGGCACAAGCAACAGGGGTCGGGTGCCCCCGATGTGACTTGCTGATGCAATCGTGACAGGACAAGACTGACTGAATGCCCGCCATCAGGGAACCTTCCAAGGACGCCTTTCCGCTGCCCCTGCTGGTCTGTGTCGCCTTAATGGTGGCTATGGTGGGCGGCGCAAGATACTGGGAGACGGCCACGGGTATGGGCTACTGGGCCTGGCTTGCCGGCGGGCTTGTCCCGCTGGTGGCCGGCGCCCTGATCTGCCGGAGTTCGAAGCGCCCGCTCGACTTTCTGGGATCACGCTCCGAGCCCGCAGGAGTGCACCGGCCGGGATTCGGTGGGCTTCTCACGGCGCTGGTCCTGTTTGTGGTGCCGCGCCTCGTTGGTGACGGTGCGGCAGAACTCGCCCTCAACAATGGCGCTGGGGCTTTCGGGGCTGCCGTGACGGCAACCGCGGTGCCGTTCGCCGTCGTCGTTCTGGGGTACCGGGCGGCCGAAACCGCCCTGAACAGGCGCGACGCCGCCATCGCAGCGGCGCAGCCTTAGCCCCCGCCACCGGGCGGGCCCGGTGCCCGGCAACCCAGTACCCTTAAATACGTGGCTTTGAACCGAATTGTGCTCTTTTACGGCTTTACTCCCATCGCTGATCCGGACGCGGTGCGGCTCTGGCAGCGTGCGCTGTGCGAAAAACTCGGGCTGACCGGACGCATCCTCCTTTCCAAGGACGGCATCAACGCCACGGTGGGCGGCGAGATCGGCGCGGTCAAGCAGTACGTGAAGACCACGCGCGAATACAAGGGCTTCCACGGCATCGACGTGAAATGGTCCGACGGCGGCGCGGAGGACTTCCCGCGGCTGAGCGTTAAGGTCCGGGACGAGATCGTCTCCTTCGGCGCGCCCGGCGAACTCAAGGTGGATGAGCACGGCGTGGTGGGCGGCGGCACCCACCTCAAGCCCGAAGAACTCCACGAACTGGTGGAAGCCACGAAGCAGGCCGGCGAGGACGTGGTGTTCTTCGACGGCCGCAACGCCTTCGAAGCCCAGATCGGCAAGTTTAAGGACGCGATCGTCCCTGACGTGGCCACCACGCACGATTTCATCAAGGAGCTCGACTCCGGCAAGTACGACGCCCTCAAGGACAAACCGGTGGTCACCTACTGCACCGGCGGCATCCGCTGCGAGGTGCTCTCCAGCCTGATGGTGAACCGCGGTTTCAAGCAGGTGTACCAGCTCGACGGCGGCATCGTCCGCTACGGCGAAGCGTTCAAGGACCAGGGCCTCTGGGAAGGCTCGCTCTACGTGTTCGACAAGCGCATGCACCTGGAATTCAGCGAGGACGCCAAGACCATCGGTGAGTGCGTCCGCTGTGCCGCGCCCACCAGCAAGTTCGAGAACTGTTCCAACCCGAGCTGCCGCACGCTGACCTTGTACTGCGCCGAATGTGCCGCCAGCCCGGAGACGCTGCGCTGCCCCGAAGGCTGCGCGGCCTGAACGGTGCGGCCGGACGAAAGCCGCAGGAAGACAAGTTCAGAGCAGGGACAGCCGGTACGCGAAATTGGCGGGCGATTGCGCCTCGACCTGAAAATGCAGCACCGTTTCCTTGGACAGGTAGATCACGCTTTCGCGCCGTGATCCGCAGCGGAGGCTGAGGTCCACCATGGTGAATTCGTCATTGCGGACTTTGAAGTCGACGCGCCGCTGGCTCCGGCACACGAGCACCAGCACGTAGGTTCCGGCGGGGAGGGGCTCCGTGGCGTCCGTTCGGACTTCCTCCGCGCGCAGCAGGCCGAATGTCCTGTGCGCCACCTGCAGGCCGGGCCCCACCTGGGACTCCGTCAGCCAGGCCTCCATTTCAGCCTCGCTGACGGGATCGTTCCGCCACAACTCAGCGCGCGGCCCCGACTCGGTCACCTCCGGCGCGGCCGGGGCCTCGGTGGGACGCCACCCTTCGTCGTACGTGTATTCACAGCCGGCGAGCGCAGCTCCGGCCACAAGGGCGCCCGCTGTCCAGAGTACGACGGCGGCCCTCGCCCGGGTGCGCACGGAGACTGACCGGGACGGGCCATCGCCCGGACGATGTACCGCCCTGCGGGGCGGCGGCGCCCCCTGCGTTGCGGGCATACTCCGACTCTATGCCCGGCGGGGACCCCAATCCAGAGCCTCGGGCATCACCCGTCCGGCGGTCGGCTGCACGGTGGATCCGAAGGGACTAACCCGCGCTGACCAGCTGGTAGGCGTAGATCAGCGGCGCGTCGACGCTGGAGGCGCTGAGCTGCAGCGGTCCGGATTCCGGGAGTGTGATTTTGCGGGACTCCGGCGTGCCGTGGCAGGCGGCCCCGAGATCGGCCAGTTCCTTGCCGCCGGACCGCACTGCGAGGAAGGCCTTGCCGCCGCCTTCGCAGACGAGTGTCAGCATGTACCTGCCCGCCGGCACGTTCTCCGTATGGTCTATGGGCTGGGCGTTGAGAAGCTTGCCGGAATCCTCGGCAACAATGCCGCTGGCCGACGGCATAGCCGTGGCTTTCCAGGCCGGCACATCCGCGTTCTCCACCGAAAGCTGCTGCGCGCAGGCAGGGAGGCCCAGGAGGACAGCTGCGGCAGCCACAGTGGAGAGGGCACGCGGCATGGAGGAAGGAAACGAAGCCATGCTTCCAACTTACCCGGCTCCATCTGTGCTCCGTGATTCAGACCCTTGACCTTGACGCTACGTCAACATTTATCGTTGAACCATCAGCCGGAACAGAACGTCCGGACCATCCCGCAAACAGAGCAGGAAGGAACACATGGACTGGTCCATCCAGGACATCGCCCGGATCGCAGGGACCACCAGCAGGACGCTGCGGCACTATGACGACATCGGCCTGCTCAAGCCCAGTCGTACCGGCCACAACGGTTACCGCTACTACAACCAGGCGGCGCTGGTGCAGCTCCAGCGCATCCTGCTCCTGCGCGGGCTGGGGCTGGGCCTGCCGGTGATCAGCCAGGTGCTCGACGACGAAACGGACGCCGCCCAGGCACTCGCCAGGCATCTCGAATGGCTCAAGCAGGAACAGGACAGGCTGGCGCGGCAGATCGCGTCGGTCACACAAACCATCGAAGCAGTGAAAGGAGGTGGCGAAATCATGGCAGAGGACATGTTCAACGGTTTCGACCACACGCAGTACAAGGACGAGGTGGAGGAACGCTGGGGCAAGGACGCCTACGCGAAGGGGGATTCGTGGTGGCGTGGCATGAGCACCGAGGAGAAGGCCGCGTGGAAGCAGCGCTCGCAGAAGCTCGGCGAGGACTGGATCGCAGCCGCCACGGCGGGTATCGCACCGGACAGCGCGGCGGCCCAGGACATCGCCAGGCGGCACGTCGAGTGGCTGACCGACATCCCGGGCACCCCGGCGTCGGACGCCCGCGGCCCGGCTGACCGCAAAGGCAAGGCTGACGTCAAGGCATACGTCACCGGGCTCGGCGAAATGTACGTTGCCGACCCCCGCTTCGCGAAGAACTACGGCGGCGCGGAGGGTGCCGGCTTCGTCCGGGATGCCCTGAAGATCTACGCCGCGGAGAACCTGTAGCCCGTCAGGAGGAAGCCTGCCCGCCAATAGACTTGTGCGGTGACTGATTCCACGCTTTTCCTGGCCGGCAACACCCCAGATGCCCCGCGCAGCGACCTCCCCGGGCTGCTGACGTCGCTCGCCGCGGACCTGCGCAGGGTGGATTACACGCTCGACGGCGTGGCCGGGCTGCTGGGCGGTTCAGCCTACCGCGCGCTGAACCGGGACCAGATCATCCCTGCGCTGCTGGCCACCGAAAGCGCCCTCCACGGTGAGGGTACGACGGCGGCGCTCGCCGCCGTCGTGCGTCTCTGGCTCCTGGCGGAACCGCAGACGCGGGAAACGCTCGACGCCGCCCTGCCGGGAATCCGGGCCGACGGCCTGATCGAGCTGGGGCTGCTCGAGCCCGTGCCCGGCCCAGATCTGCCCGGCGCTGATCAGCCGGCGCAGGACTTGCTGCAGGCAACGGCGGATCTGCGGCCGTACGGCTGGGAAGGCACCGAAGGGGAAGATACAGTCAGCAGCGGCGGCGCCGAGCTCTGGGTGGCCAGCGACCTCGCCGCGCACCAGCAGGCCGGCATGCTCCGGCACGATCATGTGCTGGGGATCGGGCAGGCGTCCACCACGCTGGTGCAGACCACCGTCCGCCGCCACGTCGCCAAGGCCCTGGACCTGGGCACGGGCTGCGGCATCCAGTCCTTCCACCTCCTGCACCATGCCGAGCACGTGACGGCAACGGACATCTCAACACGGGCGCTGGCCTTCACCCGTTTCAACCTGCTCTTGAATGCCGAGGCCCTGCATCTGGACCCGGACCGGCTGGAGGACCGGGTCAGCCTGCGGCTGGGGTCGCTGCTGGAGCCGGTGGCCGGGGAAGAGTTCGAGCTGGTGGTCTCCAACCCGCCGTTCGTCATCACGCCGCGGACCCTGGGCGAAGCCGCGTCCGGGCAGTTCACCTACCGTGACGGCGGGCTGCCCGGCGATGACATTGTGTCCTCGCTCGTGGCGGCGCTGCCCGGTGCCCTGGCCCCGGGCGGCACCGCTCAGCTGCTGGGCAACTGGGAAGTCCCCGCGGGGAGCGAGTGGTACGAGCGGCCCAAGAGCTGGATCGGCCCGGACGCGGATGCCTGGTTCATCCAGCGCGAGCAGGTGGGCCCGGAGCAGTACGCCGAAACGTGGCTGCAGGACGCGTCCGAATCCCGCGACCGGAAGCATTACCGGGACGCCTACGCCGCCTACCTGGCGGACTTCGCTTCCCGGAACGTGGCGGGGATCGGCTTCGGGATGATCTGGCTGCGCCGGCCGGCGGTACAGGTTGCAGGACCGGAATCGGGCGCCGCCTTTATCAGCCGTTTCGAGGAAATCACGTACCCCATTGAGCAGCCCATCGGGCCCCACCTGGGCGCCGCCGTCGAGCGTTCCGACTGGCTGGCCGCCAACAGCCTGGCGGACGCGCACCTGCTCGTGGCGGACGACGTCACGGAGGAACGCCATCAGCGCCCCGGCGCCGAGCACCCCGGCGTGATCCTGCTGCGCCAGGGTGCGGGCCTGCGGCGGACCAATCTGCTCAGCACCGAACTCGCCGGATTTGTCTCCGCGTGCGACGGTGACCTCTCCGTCGGTCAGATCATCGGAGCCCTTGCGGCGCTGCTCGGCGGGAGCCTCGCCGGGGAGGACGGGTTCGACGGCGACGCGTTCCGGGCAGGGCTGCTCGACGACGTGGCGAACCTGGTCAGCGACGGTTTCCTGGTTCCTTCCGAGCCCGCTGAATAGTGGTTCGGCGGGCCCCGGAACACCCCAAATCGGCGTCCCGGATGTGCCTGCTGAGTCAACGGGTTTTCCACATGAATGCGCACTATTGACCAAAATATGGTGAACTAGGCCAATATGGGCTCATCTGCCCGAGCAACCTTTTTCTGTAGGAGCACCGTGCCAAGCAAGGCCAAAACAGGCAAGAAACTCGTGATTGTGGAGTCTCCGGCCAAGAGCAAGACCATCGCCAAGTACCTCGGCGAGGGCTTCATCGTAGAGGCCTCCATCGGTCACATCCGCGACCTGCCGCAGCCGTCCGAGCTTCCTGCAGAACTGAAGAAAACTTCGGTGGGCAAGTTCGCCGTCGACATCGAAAACGACTTCAAGCCGTATTACGTGGTGTCCGCGGACAAGCGGAAGAAGGTCACCGAGCTGAAGGCCGCGCTCAAGGATGCCGACGCCCTCTATCTCGCAACCGATGGGGACCGCGAGGGCGAGGCCATCGCGTGGCACCTGCTGGAAGTGCTCAAGCCCAAGGTCCCCGTGTACCGGATGACGTTCGGCGAAATCACCAAGGAAGCCATCCACCGCGCCATGGACAACCTGCGCGATGTTGATACGGCCCTGGTGGACGCCCAGGAAACCCGCCGCGTCCTTGACCGCCTTTACGGCTACGAGATTTCCCCAGTGCTCTGGCGCAAGGTTGCCCGCGGCCTGTCCGCCGGGCGCGTGCAGTCCGTGGTCACGCGCATGGTGGTGGACCGTGAACGCGAACGCATGGCCTTCAAGGCCGCCTCGTACTGGGACCTCACAGGCCAGTTCGGCGCCGGTGCCGGTTCATTCAAGGCCAAGCTCGCTTCCGTTGACGGGGCCAAGGTGGCTTCGGGCCGGGACTTCAACGACGACGGCGTCCTCACCTCGCGCAATGCGGCGCACCTCAACGAGGAACTCGCCACCTCGCTGGCCGCAGGACTCCAGGATGCGGACTTCCGTGTCCGGTCCGTGGACACCAAGCCATACACCCGCCGTCCGGCCGCGCCGTTCACCACCTCCACCCTGCAGCAGGAGGCCGGCCGCAAGCTCCGCTTCTCCTCAAAGAGCACCATGCAGGTGGCCCAGCGGCTGTACGAAAACGGCTACATCACCTATATGCGTACCGACTCGTCGGCGCTGAGCGACGAAGCCGTCACGGCCGCCCGCCGCCAGGCCTCCGAGCTGTACGGCCCGGAGTACATCCCGGCGTCGCCCCGCGTGTACACCAGCAAGGCTGCAAATGCCCAGGAAGCCCACGAGGCCATCCGCCCCGCCGGTGACTCCTTCCGCACCCCCGCACAGGTGGCCAAGCAGCTCTCCGGCGACGAGTTCCGCCTGTACGAACTGATCTGGAAGCGCACGGTCGCCTCCCAGATGGGTGACGCCAAGGGCTCGACGGCGACCATCCGCCTGGGTGCCGTGGCCACCGATGGCCGGGACGCCGAATTCTCCGCCTCGGGCACCGTCATCACGTTTCCCGGCTTCCTGGCCGCCTATGAAGAAGGCAAGGACGAAAGCCGCGGGGACGACGACTCCGACGAAGCCCGGCGGCTGCCGAACGTGGCCAAGAACGATGCCCTCACGGCGTCGGACCTTGTGGCCGTGGGCCACGAGACCTCGCCGCCTCCGCGCTTCACCGAAGCTTCACTGACCGCCGAGCTGGAAAAGAAGGGCATCGGCCGACCGTCAACCTATGCCTCCACCATTTCCACCATCCAGGACCGCGGCTACGTCCGGAAGCAGGGTTCCGCGCTGGTACCCAGCTGGATCGCCTTCTCGGTGATCCGGCTGCTCGAGCAGCACTTCACGGACTATGTGGACTACGAGTTCACGGCGGACATGGAAGGCGACCTGGACAAGATCGCCAACGGCCAGGCCGTTGGATCCGCCTGGCTCAAGCACTTCTACTATGGTGAAGACTCCGACCCGGGCCTGCTCAGCATCGTGAACAACCTGGGCGAGATCGACGCCCGGGAAATCAACTCCATTCCCATCACGGATGAGATCACGCTGCGGGTGGGCAAATTCGGCCCGTACCTGGAAAGCTCCGCTGCGACGGTGGACGCCAAGACCGGGGAAATCGTGGAGAACTCCCGCGCCAACGTCCCCGAGGACCTGGCGCCGGACGAACTGACGGCGGCGAAGGCCATCGAACTGATGGAAACGGCTGCGCCGGAAGAACGCGTACTGGGTGACGACCCCCACACCGGGCACAGCGTTGTCGCCAAGAACGGCCGCTACGGCGCGTACGTCACTGAAGTCATCCCGGAGATGACCGAGGAACAGCTGGCCAACCAGCCCGTGGAGTACTACAAGAACGGCAAGCCGAAGCCTCCGAAGAAGCCCGTCAAGGCCAAGCCGCGCACCGGTTCGCTGTTCGCGTCCATGACCGTGGATTCCGTGACCCTGGACGAAGCGCTGCAGCTGATGAGCCTGCCCCGCGCCCTGGGTGAGGACGCCGAAGGCAACCTCATCACGGTGCAGAACGGCCGCTTCGGTCCGTACCTGAAGAAGGGCACGGACTCCCGCTCCATCGGCACCGAAGAGGAAATCTTCACCATCACGCTGGAGCAGGCGCTGGAGATCTACTCCCAGCCCAAGCAGCGCGGCGCCCGTGCCGCGGTGGCGCCGCTGGCAGAGTTCGGACCGGACCCGGTTTCCGAGAAGAACATCGTGGTCAAGGAAGGCCGCTTCGGCCCGTACATCACCGACGGCATCACCAACATCACCGTCCCGCGGTCCACGTCGCTGGAGGAGCTGACCCGCGAACAGGCCATTGAACTCCTCGCCGAGAAGCGGGCCAAGGGTCCGGTCAAGCGCGCCACAACGGCCCGCAAGGCCCCGGCAAAGAAGAAGGCTCCCGCTAAGAAATAACTCAGGGCCGGAATTGCGCCGGGCTCTCCAACGTGGTCGAGTAGATACATGACTGAACAGCCCGGCACAGCCGATCTCACGCCGCTCAACGACCTCGAAGAGAAGCTCGCCCTGGGCGGCCAGCCCGAGGGCAGCCCGGTGGACGTCATCCTGTCCTTCCTCAACAGCGAGGTGTACGTCATCAGCACCGACGGGATCGAGGGGGAGGATTCCCAGGTGGAGCCGCTGGTATTGGCGAACGCCGACGGCGAGCCCGT
The DNA here is from genome assembly GCF_024294965.1 of Pseudarthrobacter humi. Lineage (NCBI taxonomy): Bacteria > Bacillati > Actinomycetota > Actinomycetes > Micrococcales > Micrococcaceae > Pseudarthrobacter > Pseudarthrobacter humi. The sequence goes on along the minus strand of NZ_JANCLV010000011.1, from coordinate 73,157 downwards.
CCTTGCGGTGTTCTCGCACCCCAGCCGCGTTGACGAGCAGTACCTTGAGGCGGCCCCGAACGTCCTGGGAACCCAGGGTGCAGCCATCATCGCCAACATTGGCGAGGAATTGGGTATGGTGATCAACCCTGGCGCTGCGTACGGGTTTGAGATCAACCCGGAGGGCGTCGCCAACATCAAGCGCGACTTCAAGCGGGCGGATGAGCTTCCCGACGGCGCACCTGAGGACGCCTCCGCAAACTGACATCTTTAGTGCAGGTTGTGAGTGAGGGCCCGGGCGGGGGAATAATGGCAGGATGCGGCTAGGCGTCCTTGATATCGGGTCAAACACTGTCCACCTTCTCCTGGTGGATGCCCACCCTGGCGCGCGTCCGGTGCCTTTCGCGTCGCACAAAAGGCCCATTTCCCTGGTCCAGTACCTGGATACCAACGGCAACATCACCGACGAGGGGCAGCACGAGCTGACCGAATTCGTCCTTGAAGCCTGGGAGTTTGCCGCCAGGCACAAAGCGGACGACCTGCTGGCTTTCTGTACGTCGGCCATCCGTGAAGCCACCAACGGCCCTGCCGTGCTGGCCCGGGTCAAGCATGAAACCACTGTCACCCTGCAGGAACTGACCGGCAGCGAAGAAGCCTCCATGACCTTCTTCGCCGTCCGCCGCTGGTACGGCTGGGGTGCGGGCCCGATCCTGAACCTGGACATCGGCGGCGGCTCCTTCGAGATGGCCTTCGGGCAGGACGAACTGCCCGAAGTGGCCACGTCCGTGCCGCTGGGCGCCAGCCGCCTGACCCGCGACTGGCTGGCTGAGGACCCGCCTTCCGCCAAGAGCGTCAAAGAGCTGCGCCGCTACATCCGGGCCACCCTCGCCCCGGCGGTCAGGCAGTTCGACGGCCTGGGCCGCGCCAACGTTGTGGCTGGAACCTCCAAGACCTTCCGGTCGCTCGCCAGGGTCGCCGGGGCAGCCCCAAGCGCCGCAGGGCCATACGTGAAGCGCACACTTAACGCCACGGATCTGGGCGTGTGGGCGCAGCGCATTTCAGCCATGAAGTCCGAGGACCGGCTTTTTCTGCCGGGCGTGTCAGAGGCCCGCGCGCACCAGCTGCTCGCCGGGGCACTGGTGGCCGAGGCTGCCTTGGAAATGTTCAAGTTCAAGAAGATCAGGATCTGCCCGTGGGCGCTGCGTGAAGGCCTGATCCTGCGCCGGCTCGACCAGCTGGTCTTCGCCGGTCCGCTGGATCCGGCCCCGCATATCCTGGAGCCCGCCGGGGCACGCCAGACGATCGAGGCCACACCCGCCTGAGGCCTGCTTTGCCTGCGGCTCCCCCGCCTGAAAACAGCGTTAACGCGAAAGCGCCGGCGTCCGCAGCAGGAAAATGGGGGAAAACCTGCTGCAAACCACCGGCGCCTCGGGCAAACATCCCCATGCTTGCCGCATCACTCGCACCCTCAATGAGGTAATAACTACGTTAGGCGGCGAAGTTGTGTGCAAGCTGCAGCGAACATGGGAGTCGGCTGTGAATCGGTTTCGGCGGGTTCCCGCTTTCTCCGATTCGTTTCCATTTCTGCAGCGGGCCACCCGAACTGCAATGATGGAGGCATGAGCAACCGAATCGCCTTCCTGGGCTGTGGATCCATGAACGAAGCCATCCTCTCCGGCCTCCTGGCCGCCGGGACGGACCCCGCCGACGTCATCGCCACCGTCAGGCGTGCGGAACGCGCCGAGGAGCTGGCTTTGCGCCACCCCGGCATCACGGCCGTCGCTGGCGAAGAGGAACCGGACAACAACAAGGACGCGGCCAAGGGCTCCACAGTGGTGATCCTTGGCGTCAAACCCGTGGGCATCGTCGACCTGGCGCGCGAGATCAGCCGTTCCCTGTCCCCGCAGGCCGTCGTTGTCAGCGTGGCCGCAGCCGTGTCGCTGGCGCAACTGGAAGCTGCGCTGCCTCCCGGGCAGCCGGTGATCCGCGCTATGCCGAACACCCCTGCCAAGCTGGGCCGCGGCGTCGTGTCCGTCTCACCGGGAACCAACTGTACGCCGGAACAGCTCCAGACCGTCAAGGACATCCTTCGGGGCACTGGCACCGTGGTGGAGGTGCGCGAGGATCAGGTGGATGCGTTGTCGGCCATCAGCGGCTCGGGTCCCGCCTACGCGTTCTACCTGGCCGAGGCCATGGCGGCTGCCGGCGTCGAGCTGGGCCTGGATCCCGAGCTGTCGCTGCTCCTGGCGCGGGAGACAGTCGCAGGCGCGGGCTTCATGCTGGCCGAGCCCGGCGCCGATCCCGCTGCCCTGCGCAAGTCCGTCACCAGCCCCAACGGCACCACGGAACGCGCCATTGCCACCTTCGATGACCGCGGCATTCCCGAAATCATCGCAGCAGGTGCACGTGCGGCTGCGGACCGCGCTGCGGAGATCACCCGGCAGCTCAGCTGATCCGCCGGAGTTTTTGTCCAGATAACGGTCCCCGGAGGACGGCTTTTTCGAGGCATTATCTGGACAAAAACTCCGGAGTCTTACGGCCGCGCGGCGAACCGTTCCAGCAGGTCCACGTGGCCGGACACGATCAGCATGTCGCGGGCGGAAACCTTGGTCTCCGGCCGGGCATACGTGAAGTCTTCGCCCGGTGACTTCACGCCCACAATCGTGACCCCGTACTTGGACCGGACCTTGGACTCGTCCAGCGTGAAGCCCACTGTTTCGCGCGGCGGGTACATCTTCACAATGGCGAAGTCGTCGTCGAACTCGATGAAGTCCAGCATGCGGCCGGAGACCAGGTGTGCGGCGCGGACGCCGGCGTCGGCCTCGGGGTAGATCACGTGGTTCGCGCCGATCCGGGTGAGGATCTTGCCGTGGGATGGCGTGATGGCTTTGACCCAGAGGTGCTCGATGCCCAGGTCCACCAGGTTCACTGTGATCAGCACGGAGGACTCGATCGAGGTGCCCACGCCACAAACGGCGGAGCTGAACTCCTGTGCACCGAGCTGGCGCAGCGCATCAATGTTGGTGGCGTCAGCCTCCACCACGTGGGTGAGGAGCGGTGCCCATTTCTGGACCAGGTTCCGGTCGCGCTCGATGGCGAGCACCTCGCGGCCCTGTTTCACGAGCTGCTCGGCGGTGGACGAGCCGAAGCGGCCCAGCCCGATCACCAGGACCGGCGCGTTGTGGGCGGGGCGGTTGGGGGCGCCTGAGGAATTAGCCAATGATGGGCCTCTCTTCCGGGTAGTGGAACAGCTGGCTGCGCTGGCGCAGTGCCAGCCCAGCGGCAAGGGTGACGGTGCCGACGCGGCCCGCGAACATCAGGGCGGTGAGGACGTAAACGCCCGACGGCGGCAGTTCGGCGCTGAGGTTGGTACTCAGCCCCACGGTGGCGAAGGCGGAAATGGTTTCGAACAGGACCCGGTCCAGGGATGCGCCGCTGATCTGCAGCAGCAGGAACGCCGAAACGGAGACCAGCGTGGCGCCGGCAACGATCACGGAGATGGCCACCCGCATGGTCCCCTGCGGGATGGTGCGGCCGTACACCTTCACGTCGGAGTCGCCGCGGGCCTCCGCGACGATGGCGAGGAACATGACGGCGATGGTGGTCACCTTGATGCCGCCCGCCGTCGACGCCGAACCGCCGCCGGCGAACATCAGGGCGTCGGTGAGCAGCATGGTGGTGGATTCCATGTGGTTCTGGTCCACCAGGTTGAAACCGCCCGAGCGGGTCATGACGGACGCAAACAACGAATGGGTGATCTTGTCGCCGATGTCCATGTGGGCGATGGTCCGCACGTTGTCCCATTCCATCAGCCCCCACAGCACCGTGCCGGCGGCCAGCAGGATGAAGGACACCTGGATGGTGAGCTTGGTGTGCAGGTTCCACTTTTTCCAGTTGAGCCCGTTCTGCTGCAGGACCATGACCACGGGAAAACCCAGGCTGCCCAGGAACACACCGAGCATCAGCGGGATGAGGATCCAGAGATCGGTCTCATAGGGCACAATGCCGTCCGAATGCGGGGTGAAGCCGGCATTGTTGAATGAAGAGATCGAGTAGAAAACGCCGTGCCACACCGACTGCCAGAAAGGCTCACCCAGCGTCATGAACCGGGGGATCAGCGCCAGCGCCAGGACACCCTCGATCACCACCGAGGTCACGATGACGATCCGCAGCAGCGTACCCACTTCACCGAGCCGGCCGGCGTTGTTCATGGCTTCCTGCGCGATCAGCTTGCCGCGGACGCCCAGCTTTTTGCTCACCATGAGGGCCAGCAGCGACGCGAGGGTCAGGGTTCCCAAACCGCCGACGAAGATGCCGATCAGGATGACGAGCTGGCCAAAGAACGACCAGTGCACCGCCGTCGAAACAACCGTCAGGCCGGTCACGCAGACCGCGGACACCGCCGTGAACATTGCCTGATGTATGGGAGTGGCTGTGCCCGTGGCGGAGGAGACGGGCAGCGAGAGGATAAACGTGAAGACCAGGCAGACCGCCCCGAAGGCGCTCAGGGCAAGCCGGGCGGGCGACGTATTGGCAATATCGTCAACGAAGTCGCGTACGCGGGTGAAGATCCAGAGACCTTCGCGCTCCGGTGCGGCGGGGTGCCAGCTGGCCGGGTTCCGGGGCCTCGACTGGCGTTGCGTCATGGGGGGCTTTTCCTCGGTTGAAACTGTTTCCTCCAGTAGTAAACCACTAATGCCCGCGTAATGGCCGGGCTGGAGCAGTGGCGTCCTCCGGTAGCCTGTCATTGATGACATTCCTGCCCGGTCTCAGCCAGCCTGCGCCACCAACGATGGTGGTGTGGAATTCGGCCATGACGGCCTACAATTTTGGCCCGGGCCACCCCATGGCTCCCGCACGGCTGGACCTGACGGCGCGGCTTTCCCGCAGCCTCGGCCTGCTGGACCTGGCGCATGTGTCCGTGGAGGCTCCGGAGGTTGCGTCCGACGCCGAACTGGAGACCGTGCACTCGCCTGAGTTTGTGGCTGCGGTCCGCCGGGTCAGCGACGACCCTACGTCGCCGGATGAAGCCCGCGGACTGGGCACCGACGACGATCCGGCCTTCGCCGGAATGCACGACGCCGCCGCGAGGCTTGCCGGCGGATCGCTGATAGCTGCATCCGCCATCCTGGACGAATCCGCGCTCCACGCCGTGAACTTCGGCGGCGGCTTGCACCACGCCGCCCGTGACCGCGCCAGCGGCTTCTGCATCTACAACGACTCCGCACTGGCCGTCCAGAGACTACTCGACGGCGGCATCCGCCGCGTGGCGTACATCGACGTCGATGCGCACCATGGGGACGGGACGGAAAGCATCTTCTGGGACGACCCCCGGGTCCTGACCATTTCCCTGCATGAAAGCGGGCTCACGCTTTTCCCCGGGACCGGCTTCGCGAACGAGATCGGCGGTCCCGGGGCTGAGGGCAGCGCCGTGAACGTCGCGCTGCCGTCGGGCACCAGCGATGCCGGCTGGCTGCGGGCGTTCCACGCCGTGGTGCCGCAGCTCGTGGGCGCATTCGCGCCCGAAGTCATCGTCAGCCAGCACGGCTGCGACTCGCACCGTCGTGACCCGCTGGCCCACCTGAACATCAGTGTGGACGGCCAGCGCGAGGCGGCCACCGCCGTCGGGAATCTCGCTGCCCGGCACTGCGGGGGCCGCTGGATCGCCACCGGCGGCGGCGGGTACAGCGTTACGGACGTGGTGCCGCGCTCCTGGAGCCACCTGATCGCCATCGCCGCCGGGCGTCCAGTTCCGCTCCGGACCCCGGTGCCGGAGGATTGGCGCGCGTATGTTTCGGACAAGTTCGGGATGGACGCCCCGGGCCTGATGGGGGACGACGTGGAGCTCTGGTGGCGGTCCTGGGAAGTGGGCTTTGACCCCAACGACGCCGTGGACCGCACTGTGATGGCCACCCGTAAGGCCGTTTTCCCGCTGCACGGCCTTGATCCCTGGTTCGACTGATCCTTCTTCAACCAACGCGGCGCGGTCACGGGCGAAATAGTTGATGCCCGGCGGCGTATATGTCGCTAGGGTGGGAGTCATGGTGACAGACGACGTATTTGCCGTCATTGCGGAAGCAACCCGGCGCGACATTTTGGTATCCCTGCGCGCCGGGGACAAGGCAGTGGGTGAGCTCGTGGAAGAACTTTCCGCAAGCCAGCCCACCATTTCCAAGCACCTGAAAGTCCTCCGTGAGGCGCAGCTGGTCAGCATGCGGGCGCAGGGCCAGAAGCGCTATTACGCGCTGAACCCCAAACCGCTGGAGGGGATCGTCAGCTGGCTGGAGACGTTCGACGTCGGCCCGGGGGCCGCCGTCGCCAAGTCACTCCGCGCTGCGGGGGAGGCCGGCGCAGAGTCTGCCGTGGCTGCCCCACTGTCGGACAACGTGGCCGTCGCCGCCGTCCTCGAGCGCCCGGGAGCCGAGCTGAGCCCCGCCGTCGTGATTCCCGGCGGCACTGTAGCCCCGCTCAGTGACGACACCGTGCCGCAGCAGATCGGCCGCACCGTGGGCCGCGCCGCAACGAAGGCCGCGGACCTGCTGGCCAACCTCCCGAACCTCCCCAAGTTCGGCCGCAAAAAGTAGCCCCTTCCCACCCAGTTGGGCGAGCAGCGTTACTTGTTGAGCAGGCGCACGTGGTCCGGGGTCAGCTCGGAGATCTTGCTGACGCCCAGCAGTGCCATGGTGCGGGCCATGTCTTTCTCGAGGATCTGCAGGGTGCGGTCCACGCCCGCCCGGCCGCCGGCCATGAGGCCGTACAGGTACGCGCGGCCAATCAGCGTGAAGTCCGCGCCCAGGGCCAGCGCGGCGATGATGTCGGCGCCGCTCATGATGCCGGTGTCCAGCATGATGGCTGCGTCCGAGTTGTCCTTGGTGAAGGCTTCCTTGACGCCGGGCAGCAGGTGGAACGGGATGGGCGCACGGTCCAGCTGGCGGCCGCCGTGGTTGGAGAGCACCACGCCGTCGGCGCCGTGGTCCACCACCTTGCGGGCGTCCTCGACGGTCTGGATGCCCTTGACCACGAGCTTGCCCTTCCAGGTCTCACGCAGCCAGTCCAGGTCCTCGAACGTCAGGGTGGGGTCGAACATCGAGTTGATGAGGTCGGCCACGGTTCCGGTGTAGCGGGACAGCGAGGCGAAGGTCAGAGGCTCGTGCGTGAGGAAGTTGAACCACCAGGCCGGGCGGTAGGACGCATCCAGAACGGTCTTGATAGTCAGTGCCGGCGGGATGGTCATGCCGTTGCGGACGTCGCGAAGGCGGGCGCCGGCGACGGCGGTGTCCACGGTGACCATGAGGGTGTCGTTGCCGGCCTTGGCGGCGCGCTCGATCAGTTCAAGGGACCGGTCGCGGTCCGTCCACAGGTACAGCTGGAACCAGTTGCGGCCGTTCGGGGCGGCTGCGGCAACGTCCTCAATGGAGGCGGTGCCCATGGTGGACAGGGTGTACGGAATGCCGGCGGCCTCTGCTGCCTGCGAGCCGGCGTATTCACCCTCGGAATGCATCATGCGCGTGAAGCCGGTGGGGGCTATGCCCACGGGAAGCCGGGACGGCTTGCCCAGGATGTTGGTGCTGAGGTCGATGCTGGAGACGTTGCGCAGGATGCCGGGCCGGAACTCGATGTCCAGGAAGGCCTCGCGTGCGCGGCGCAGGGTGATCTCGCCCTCGGCGGCGCCGTCCGTGTAGTCGAACGGGGCCTGCGGGGTGCGTCGCTTGGCCATGTCCCGCAGGTCCCAGATGGTGCTGGCACGCTTGAGCCGGGCTTCCCTGCTGAACTCGGGCTTCTTGAACTGCATCAGCGGGGCCAGGTCCGAGTATTTGGGGATGCGGCGCTTCAGGGCAGCCGGCACCGCCGAAGGGGCGGCGGGGCGGGGCACGGCGTCAGTAGCCGGGACGTCCGTGGCATCCGGGGCTGCGGTGACCTCGGGGTTGTTCGGCTGGATGGTGTGGGTCATGGCTGCCTCCGTTGGTGGGCCTGGCACAGGGGATCGGGCTGTGGTCTAACCACACTCTATGGCATGTGGTCCAACCACATCAACTACGATAGCGATATGCGTACGCACCAACTTGTCCTGACATGGATCGAAAAGCAGCTCTCCGACGGACAGCTGAGCGTGGGCGGACGCCTGCCCGCGGAACGGACACTCGCCGAGCAGCTGGCGGTTTCCAGGACCTCGGTGCGCGAGGCCATCCGCATCCTGGAGGCCATGGGCGTGGTCCGTGCCGGGGTTGGCTCCGGCCCCGAGGCGGGGACGGTGGTGATCTCGGATCCGACGGCGGCGCTCGGCTCCGCGCTGCGGCTCCACGTTGCCACGCAGCATCTGCCCGTGTCCGACATCGTGGAAACGCGCATCCTGCTGGAGACCTGGGCGGCTGCCCGGGCCAAGCCCGACGCTCCGGAGCTGGACCTGGCCGCCACGCTCCTGGGCGAGATGGACGCCGTCGAACGCGTTGCCCGGACCGCGGATGACTTCCTGGCGCTGGATATTCGGTTCCATCTGGCCCTCGCGGACGCCGCCGGCAATGCCGTGGTCAGCGCCATGATGGGCTCGCTGCGCGAATCCATCCAGGGCTACACCGCCCGGTTTACGGCCAATCTCCCGGACTGGGATGCCACGGCGTCGCGCCTGCAGGCGGAGCACCGGGAGATTCTGGCCGCCATCAGGAACGACGACGGCGCGCGCGCGGCCACGCTGGTGGCTGCCCACATCGAGGGGTACTACCGCGAGGGCGGGGTCGGGCGCCCGGCGGAGGAGGGCCCAGCCGAGCCCGAGTAGACGAGTTTTTGTCCAGATATCGTGAGTTGACGGCCGGCGATTAAGTCGTATTATCTGGACAAAAACTCGGGGGATTTGGGCGGGTCAGCCGTGCGTGGCTGTGCGTGGCGCCTTGGCGGGGCCGCTGCTGGCCCGGATTTCCAGGCGCGGCTGGTACCGGCCGCCCGGGGCGTCGTGGTCTTCCTTGCGGATGAGTGCCCGCAGTTCACGCCAGGCCTGGCCGCCGAGCTCGGCAATGGGCACCGCCGCAGTGGTCAGCGTGGGTGTGGTGTAGCGGGCGAACGGGATGTCGTCGAAGCCGGTGACGGAAATGTCACCCGGCACGTCCACACCGCGTTCGTGCAGGCCGCTCATCAGGCCCATCGCCACGAGGTCGTTGAAGGCCAGGATGCCGGTGGCGCCGCTGGCCAGGACCGAGTCCACTGCCCCGTGGCCTGTGTCGAAGTCAGAGCCGCCGTCGAGCATGGTAACATCCACCTGCGGGTGCCGGGCCTTGAACGCCTCCAGGCCCTCGAGCCGGAGGCCGTTGGAGGCGCTGCCTGCCGGGCCGGCCAGGAAGGCCAGGCGCGTATGGCCGAGGCCCACCAGGTGCTCGGCGAGGTCCTGGACTCCCTGCCCGTAGTCCACCACGAGGCTGGGAATGCCGGCAGCCGCCGTCGTCCGGTTGATCAGGACGAGCGGGTGCAGCGACGGGGCGATTTCCTCCAGCTCGGCGTCGCTCATACGCGGGGCGCAGAGAACCAGGCCGTCGCAGCGCCGGCGGGCCTCGCCGGCCAGGATGGCTTCCTCGCTGGAGACTTCGAAGGAATCGGCAATCAGGACGCGGTAGCCGTCCTCCGCCGCAGCCCGGCTCAATCCGCGCAGGATCGCCTGGAACGTGGGGTTGGCAAGGTCCGGGACCACAATGCCGATGGTATCCGTCTTGCCCAGCGCGAGGCTGCGCCCCACGGGATTGGGCTGGTATTTGAGCTCGACGGCGGCCGCCCGCACCCGGGCCGCGATGTCCGGGTCCACGGTGAAGTTGCCGTTCATGACGCGCGAAACAGTGGCGTGCGAAACCCCTGCCTTCACAGCAACGTCCGCAATGCCGATCCTGCCGGTTGCCGATTTCCTGGCCATGGCCCTGCCTTTCGTAAGTCCCGGTCCCCGTGATTACCGGTGCCCGTGGGACAGCATACAACGCTCCCGGAAACCGGTTTCCATTCGTTCGGCGCGCCGGATGAGGGCTTGCCGCCGCAGAAACAGACCTTTCCGTCAGAAAGCGCTTTCTCTTAGAGAGGATAAGGGTTGACGGGACCGCGCGTCTATTGATAGAAATCATGTAGCGGCAATGAGAAAACGCTTTCTCGTCGGCCGCGGCGACTTCCGGGCCCCGGTCCAGAGCAGCACAGGTTCCAAGCACCACAGTCCAGAGCACCACCAGCGGCCGCAGCGCGGCCGTATTGAAGCCTTCGAAAGGGACCCTCATGGTCAACACAGCCGAATCGAGTTCTGCTACCGCTGCCTTCACGTCCGCTCCGGCGCCAGGCACGCGGGCCAGGGTACGCATCGCCCTCATCGGCACCGGTGGCCGCTCCGAGATGTACATCCGGGCCATCTTCGGCAAACACGCTGATACCGCTGAACTGGTGGCCTTCTCCGACGTCAACCCCGGCCGCGTGGAGTTCTACCAGAAGCTCATCCAGGAACTCGGTGCGCCCGGTCCGGTCGCCTCCTTCGACCCCGCAGACCTCACCGCGTTCATCCAGGCCAACAACATCGACCGCGTCGTGGTGACAACGCCTGACTACACCCACGCCGACTACATCGTGGAGGCACTGGAGGCGGGCGCCGACGTCGTCGTCGAAAAGCCCCTCACCATCGACGCCGAAGGCTGCCGCCGCATCACCAAAGCCGTGACGGAAACCGGCCGTAACGTGGTGGTCACCTTCAACTACCGCTACTCACCGCGGAACAGTGCGCTGAAGGAAATCATCCAGAGCGGCGTGATCGGCAAGGTCACCTCGATTGATTTCAGCTGGGTCCTGGACACTGTCCACGGCGCCGACTACTTCCGCCGCTGGCACCGCGAAAAGAAGAGCTCGGGCGGCCTGCTGATCCACAAGGCATCCCACCACTTCGACCTCGTCAACTGGTGGATCAACGACGTCCCGGAGCGTGTGTTCGCCTCCGGTGGCCTCCAGTTCTACGGCGACAAGAACGCCGCCGAACGCGGACTGGGCCCGCGTCCCGAGCGTGGGACGCCCGACGCCGGCACCCCCGCCACCGCCGAAAAGGATCCGTTTGCGCTGGACCTGCGTGAGGATGAGCGGCTCAAGGCCCTCTTCCTGGACAACGAGCACTACGACGGCTACCGCCGCGACCAGGACGTCTTCACCGGCGGCATCACCATCGAGGACAACCTGGCACTTGTGGTGGAGTACCAGGGCGGCCCGCGCCTGAGCTACTCCCTGAACGCCCACAGCCCGTGGGAAGGCTACCGCGTGGCCGTCAACGGCACCGAAGGCCGGGCCGAACTCGAAGTGGTGGAACGCGCCGCCGTCCTCAACAGCACGGACAAAAAGACCGTGGTGGACCCCAGCGCCACCCCCATCGAGGAGGAAGACGCCGTCCGCCGCAACGGCGAACGCCTGGTGGTCCAGCGCCACTGGGAAGCAGCCTACGAAGTGCCCATCCTTAACGGCGAAGGCGGCCATGGCGGCGGCGACGACCTGCTCCTCTCCGACCTCTTCAACGGTCCCGGCGAGGACCCGCTGGGCCGTCCGTCCGGTTACCTCGACGGCCTCCGCTCCGTGTCCGTGGGCATCGCCGGCAACCTTTCGCTGGAATCCTCCCTTCCCGTCCGCATCGAGGATCTCCACCTCGGCGCAGACCTTCGCCGCGACGCCTAGTCCGCCCGAATTCCCAAAGGAAACAACATGAGCAGGATCTTTGTCACCGGCGGCTCCGGCCGGCTTGGACGCAGCGTCGTGGCGGGGCTCGCGGAAGCGGGCCACGAGGTCATCTCGGTGGACCGCGACGCCATCCCGGCGGACCAGCTGCCGGCCGGCGTCGTGCAGGAAACCGGCGACCTGCTGGCCCCGGGCGAGGCGCTGCGCCTTCTGACGCAAACCGCGCCCGACGCCGTGATCCACCTCGCCGCGATCGCCGTCCCGTTCAGTGCACCGGAAGACGTCATTTTCGCCACGAACACGCGTCTCGCCTATGCCGTGATCAGTGCGGCCACGGAACTGGGGATCGGCAAGATCGTCACCGCGAGCAGCCCCACGGTGCTCGGCTACGGCTGCCCGGCGGGCTGGCTGCCGGACAGCTTCCCCCTGGATGAGCGCAGCGTGCCGAAGCCATGGAACGCGTACGCGCTGTCCAAGCTGATCGCCGAGCAGACCGTGCAGATGTTCGCCGCGGCGCAGGGGGAAAAGATCCGGTACGCTGCTTTCCGCCCGTGCTACGTCATCTCACCGGAGGAATGGGACGGCGCGCCCACCCAGCAGGGCCACACCCTGGCCGAACGGCTGGCCGATCCCGCCCTGTCCGCGCCCGCGCTGTTCAACTACGTGGACGCCCGCGATGTGGCCGACTTCCTGGACGTGCTCCTGCAGAAGATGGACACCATCCCCAACGGGGAAACCTTCTTCGTCGGAGCCGCGGACGCACTGGCCACCGCACCGCTGGCCGAGCTGATGCCCCGCTTCCTCCCGGGAAGCGAAGCCTTGGCCGCCGGCCTGACCGGCACCAGCCCGGCCTTCTCCATCGCCAAAGCCCGTGACCTGCTCGGCTGGGAACCCAAGCGCAGCTGGCGGACCGAACTGAAGACAGAAACCACCCTGAACGACGAGACGTCCGCCTCGCTGGTCACAGCCGGAGCCGGATCCAAGGAGACATCATGAAATTCGACGGCGTACTGTTTTTCCCCGTCACCCCGTTCACGCCGGAAGGCGCCGTTGACGTGGAGCTCCTCAAGGAGCACATCGGCTCGCGGCTGCCGTTCGGACCCGGCGGCGTGTTTCCTGCCTGCGGCACCGGCGAATTCCACGCCCTGAGCATCGACGAGGTGCGCACCGTGGTGACCGCCGCCGTCGAGGTTGTGGCCGGCAAGGTGCCGGTGGTGGCCGGGGCCGGCGGGCCGCTGGGGCACGCCCTGGCTGCCGCCCGGGTTGCCGAGGAAGCCGGCGCCGATGCACTCCTGGTCCTGCCGCCGTACCTGGTCACCGGCCCCACCGACGGTTTGGTGGCGTACATCGAGGCAGTGGCGGGCGCCAGCAGCCTCCCGGTGATCGTGTACCACCGCGGCAACGCCAAGTTCACAGCCGCCTCCATGGTCCGCCTCGCCGCCAACCCCAAGGTGATCGGCTTCAAGGACGGGCTGGGCGATGTGGGCCTTGCCCAGGAGATCGTGTCCGCGGTCCGCGCCACGGGGCGCGAGGACTTCGCCTTCTTCAACGGCCTCCTGACCGCCGAACTGACCCAGGGCGCCTACCGCGGACTGGGCATCCCGCTCTACTCCTCGGCGGCATTCGCCATGGCACCGGAAATCGCCAAGGCGTACTACGACGCGTATGTCTCCGGCGACGAGGACCGCCGAAACGCCCTGCTGGAGGGTTTCTATGCCCCGCTGGTGCGGCTCCGGGACCAGACCCCCGGCTTCGGCGTCTCGCTGGTCAAGGCCGGCCTGCGGCTCGGCGGGCTGCCGGTTGGCCCGGTCCGGCCGCCGCTGGTGGACCCCACCGAGGACCAGCTGCTCCAGCTGAAGTCCATCCTGGCCAAGGGCTACGAGCTGGCCGGCCGCTGATGAGTGCGCCCGCGCTCGATTCCGTCCGGACCGTTCCGCGCATCACCGGTCTGACCACCCGCCTCCTGACTGTCCCGCTGCGCCGCAGCTGGGGAGTGGAAGCCCCGGAAAACCACGTGATCGTTACGGAAATTCAGACGGACGACGGCGGCGCGGGGCACGGTTTCTCGTGGACGCCCACCATCGGCCCGCGTGCCGTCAAGGCGCTCCTCGACTACGACATCGCGCCTTTCATCGCGGGGCTGTCCGCCAATCCTGAGACGGTGTGGGACGCGTTGTGGAAGCGGCTGCATGAGGCCGGCGGCGGGGGACTGACCACCATCGCCATGGCCGGCGTCGACCTTGCCCTCTGGGACCTCCAGGCGCGGCGTACCGGTACGTCAGTCACGGGCCTGCTGGGCCAGCGGCAGGAGTCCGCGGAGGTGTACGGATCCGGCGTGAACCTGCACTACACGCTGGAGGAGCTGGTGGCCCAGACCGAGCGCTGGGTCGCTGCAGGACACCGGGCCGTCAAGATCAAGGTGGGCAAGCCCGATATCCGTGAGGACGCCGACCGCGTGGCGGCAGTCCGCTCCGTCCTCGGCCCGGACCGGAAGCTGATGATCGATGCCAACCAGCGCTGGGACCTGCCCACCACGTTCAAGGCCCTGGACGTGCTCGCGGAGCACGGGCTGGAATGGCTTGAGGAGCCCATCCGCGCGGACGACCTCTGGGCCTACCGCAGGCTGCGCAAGCATTCACCCGTGCCCATCGCCCTGGGCGAAAACCTGCACACGATCTACCGTTTCCGCGATTTCATTGAGGCGGAGGCGGTGGACATCATCCAGCCGAACATCATCCGGGTTGGCGGCATCACGCCGTTCCGGCGGATCGTGGAGCTGGCCCGGACCAACAGCATCCGCGTGATGCCGCACCTGCTGCCGGAGCTGTCCGGACAGCTCGCCCTTACCCTGGCGGAGCCCACGCTCGTGGAGGACGTGGAGGACGCATCCTTCGAACAGCTGGGCATCCTGGCCGGGCCGTCGCCGGTCCGCTTCAGGAACAGCCGCCTGACGCTCACGGACCAGCCGGGGCTGGGCTTCCGGTTCACCGAGAGCCCGCAGGGCTGACAGCTTGCAATCACGACTGACCGCAGACACAACACCTCCCGACGAAATTCAGGTACCCCAGTGACAACTGCAACCCTTTCCCTCTCCGAGCTCACGGCCGCCGCCACAGGGGCCGCCGCCATCGCGGCTGCCGCGTCCGACGCCGAGCGCGCGGGCTGGCTGACCGCCGTCGCCGACGCGTTGGACGCCAACGTGGCAGAACTGGTGGAGATCGCCGATTCGGAGACCAGCCTCGGCACCGTCCGGCTGACCGGCGAGGTGGCCCGCACCTCCGGCCAGCTGCGGCTGTTCGCACGCGTGATCACCGAAGGCTCCTACCTTGAAGCCGTGATTGACCACGCGGACCCGTCCGCCACGCCGCCGAAACCGGACCTGCGCCGCATCCTGCGTCCCATCGGCCCGGTGGCAGTCTTTTCGGCCTCCAACTTCCCGTTCGCGTTCTCGGTGGCCGGCGGCGACACCGCTTCGGCCCTGGCCGTGGGCTCCTCGGTGATCGTCAAGGCCCACTCGGGCCACCTGAAGCTGTCCGAGCGGACGGCCGAAGTGGTCACCGAGGCTCTGCGTTCGGTCGGAGCGCCGGAGGGGCTGTTCGCACTCGTGGCAGGCCGCGAGGTGGGTACCGCGTTGGTGCAGGATCCCGCCATCAAGGCCGTGGGCTTCACCGGGTCCATTCCCGGCGGCCGGGCGCTGTTTGACCTCGCGGTTTCGCGGCCCGATCCCATCCCGTTCTACGGCGAGCTGGGCAGCCTGAACCCGGTGGTCATCACCGCGGCCGCGCTGGCCGAACGTTCCGGCCAGCTCGCGGCGGGACTTGCGGCATCATTCACCATGGGCGCCGGCCAGTTCTGCACCAAGCCCGGCCTGGTCTTCATCCCGGCGGGCACAGGATTCGCCGCGGAACTGGCTGAGGCCAGCAAGGACAAGCCGACGGCGGCCATGCTCACCACCCGGATCTCCGACGCGTACCCGGAGGGCCTGCGCAACGTGGCTGCGCTGCCCGACGTGACCATCGTCAGCGGTTCGGCGGACCAGGACGCCACCCTCGACGGCGCAGCCCCTGTGGTGTTCTCCACTTCTGCCGCCAATGTCCTGGAGCGCCCTGACGAGCTGCTGGAGGAGTGCTTCGGCCCCACCACGATGCTGATCGAATTCTCTGGCCAGGAAGAGCTCTCCGCGGTCCTGGCCAAAGTTCCCGGCAGCCTGACCGCCACCGTCCACGCCCAGCCGGGCGAGGACATCGGGGACCTCGTGGAGCAGCTGTCCGGCCTTGCCGGGCGGGTCCTGTTCGACGGCTGGCCCACCGGCGTCGCCGTGAACTGGGCGCAGCAGCACGGCGGCCCGTACCCGGCCACCACGTCCCTGTTCACCTCGGTAGGCGCGACGGCGGTCCGCCGCTTCCAGCGTCCTGTCGCCTACCAGGATGCTCCCGAAACGGTGCTGCACCCGGCACTGCGCGAAAGCAACCCGCTGGGCATCCCGCGCCGCGTGGACGGTGAGCTCCGCCTCCCCTAGAAACGCTCTCACACTTCCTGTGGGTTTAGCCGAAACGCTCTCTCAGTTGTTGCCGGGACTACGGCTACAACTGAGAGAACGTTCTGCGTTTTGCTGCAGGACGTGAGAGAGCGTTTCGCTTATAGCTGCAGCGTGACCGGGGCGTTTGAGGCCGTTGACGGTAGCAGCGGGCCAGCGGTCATCCACGGTCAGGACCTTTATGCCGGACTCGGTGAGCTGGACGGTGTCCTCGATCTTAACGCCGGGTCCCGCCGGGTTCCAGGTGAACGGCTGGTTGAGCACCACGGTGTCGCCGGCACCCACAATGTCGGCAGTGGCCACCTGCGGGGCGGGGACGTGCACGTGTGGTCATGACTGTCCTGACAGGGCAGTCTGCCGTGCGGTGCCCGCGACGCCGGCTGCCGGCGTCGGGATGGTTAGGAGCTGCGGCGAGGCGGCAGCGTGCGCCACTGTCAGAGTTACGGGCGAGTTCACGATGGGGAGAGGGACCGCCATGATCCCCTGGCGGCCGGAGATTTCAAGCACGCCAGCGTCAATGATGAACCGCAGCTCGGATCCCTCATCGGCAGGGAAGAAGGCGTCGGTGAAGTCGGGATTCCCGTCGGCCGTGACTTCGACGCCGTCCCCATCGTGACGGAGGATTGCCAGGGGCCCCTCCAGGGTGGCCAGGCTGATGGCGGTCCCGGCAGTGACGGTGACGTGCAGGTCCGCGCCGCCGTCCAGCACTGTTTCAAAGACGCTGCCGCTGACCTGTTCCAGCTGCCCCGGCTGTGTGTACTTCGCGAGGTCGGCGTGCGGCGCGGCAACCAGGGTGTCGCCGTCGAGGGTTAGCGTGTGCGGGACGCTCAGCGCGCTGGCCCACTGTCCCTCCGGGCTGATGATGCCCCGGACCCAGAAGATAAGCGACGGCGAGCCATCCTTGTCCCTGAAGAACGAAGGGGCGTAGTAGCTCTTGCCGAAGCTGAGCTGTCCCCAGGAGCGCGCAGTGAATTTGCCCTCCGCGTAGCTGCCCACGCCGTAGGCCACGTAGTGCAGGACGTCGTCTTCCCAGATGGACGTGACCAGGACATGGGAGCCGTCGATCTCAAACAGCTGCGGGCATTCCCACATCGTGCCGGTCCAGACGGGATCCGTTTCCGTGCCGGTCCGCTGCGCGGCGATGCCGTCCAGGCTCCACTGGGCAAGGTCCGGGGAGCTGTAGGAAACCGCGGCTGCGGTTCCGCCCTCCAGCCCGGCGCCAACGAACATCCGCCACTGCCCGCCGTCGCGGAAAACAAACGGGTCCCGGTAGGCCACAACGCCCAGGTCCGGCGCGGTCATCAGCTTCCCGCCCTTGGTCCACGAATCCCAGGAATCGCTATCCGGGGTGGCGGACCGGACGGTGCCGATGCCGAGGTCCGGTTCGGTGACCGAGGTGTAGAACATGGTGGCGGCACCATCAGTGCCGGTGACGATGGAACCCGACCAGACGCCGTCGTCCCCGTCCCCGGGTGCGACGGCCACTCCCTGCTCCGTCCAGGCAATCATGTCCGGGGAGGTGGCGTGGCCCCAGTGGCAGTTGGAGGCCCACGTGGTGCGGCCCGGGACGTACTGGTAGAAGAGGTGGTACTGGCCATCTTTCCAGGTGACGCCCAGGGGATCGTTGATCCATCCTTCGGCGGCGGTGAAGTGGAAGGCCGGGCGTGGTTCCTGCGCGTTCATGATGATCCTTCGGTGCTGTAGGGGACTAGTTGGCCAGGACGCTGTTGGCAGCCAGGAACCGCTGGCGGACCTCCCGGGCCTGCTCGGCGTTGGCCTTTTCCCACTGGTCGATTTCGGCCCGGCGTTCGTTCCGGACTGCATCCCGCGTTTCGGTGAACTGCTTCATCCGTTCGGCGGAGGCGTCGCGGGCGGCCTGCTGGGCCGGAGTCAATTCCGGCAGTGGGCGCTCTTCCACCTGGTCGCGGGGCCGAAGCGGCAGGCGATCCTCCACAGCGTCGATGTCCAGCACGGGGGAGGGGAGGGTCTGGTACCAGTAGGCGGTGGAGGACCAGTCATCGGAGAGGTGGTTGGCGTGGCCGTGTTCGAAGGTGACTTTGATGCGTTTCTGGAACCTGATGGGATCGGTCATGTGGAAGCGGTAGCTGTGGTGGAAGCCGGGCACGTTTTCTTCGTGGACCATGGTGCCGTTCATCAGGAAGGCGTTGTGCTGCATGCCCCAGGCGTGGCCGAAGTAGTCCTCCATACCGGTGCCGTGCAGGCTGGGCGGCCAGGTGTCGTCGTCGATGAAGATCATGTCATCGCCCTCGCCCCACCAGGAGCCCTGGAAGTGGCGCACGGCCAGGTTGCAGCCCACGTAGTGGCCTTGGCCCTCTGTCTCCAGGACCACGTAGTTGTCCTCGCCGGAGAGGTTGGGGATGGCCACCTCGATGCTGTTGGTCTGCAGGTCCGGGCCCCAGCCGGCGTTGGGCTTCTGCCGGCGCCAGTGGGCGTGGAAGTACGCGGTGTCCTCCGCGAGCGGCTCGGTGTAGAGCTCGTAGTCGATGTAGAAGTACTGCAGGTAGGGGATGTCGTTCTGGTTTTCGACGGTGATGCGAGCCCGGGAGTTGAAGGGCATCTCGAAGTAGCTGTTGAACGCCGCGCTGCCGCCGAAGGTGTTCAGTTCCCCTTCCTTGGCGGAGACGGAGAGCGGCAGCGAATCGTAGGAGCCGGACAGCGAGTTCAGCAGGCCGAAGAAGTCGCCCAGGGGTGCGATCACGCTGGGGGTTTCCTGGTCATCCCAGTACATCCTGATGACGATCTTGCGGTAGTAGTCCGGGTCCACCACTTCCCAGCTGACGCCCAGGGCGTTGTGGATTTCGAGCATCGGCACGCCCACCAGTTCCGGGGAGATCTGGCCGGGGCCCGGCTGGATCCGGCAGGACTGGGTCATCCAGATGTGCGTGATGGAGCCCGGGCCCTCGATGTCCGCCAGGACGCGTTCCTCGCCGGGCATAACGATCCAGTTGTCCCGGTTCTTGCCGGTCTGGTCCCAGCTGGAGGAGCGGGCCGTGCGGGCGGTGGAGAGCTTGGTCAGGCTTGAGAGCAGGCCTGAGCGGGGCGATGTAGCCATGGTGGTTGTACCTTTCGAAAAGAGTTGTTGGTTAGCCCTTGACGGCTGACTGGGTGAGGCTGGCGATGATCCACCGCTGGGCCACCAGGAAAACGATGAGTGCCGGTGCGATGGCGATGGTGGTGGCTGCCATCACCTGGGCGACGTTGCCGGCGCCGTACGGGCCGAGCATAAGGACCAGGCCCAGCGGGAGGGTGGCAGTGTCCGTGCTGTTGAGGAAGATCGACGGTGCGAAGTAGGCGTTCCAGCTGCCCAGGAACGTGATGACACCCAGGGTGCTCACGGCGTTCTTGGCCAGCGGCAGCGCGATCAGGCGGTAGGTCTGCCAGGCGGTGGCACCGTCCATCCGGGCGGCGTCGATGATCTCCTGCGGCAGGCCCAGGAAGAACTGCCGCAGCAGGAAGACGCCCAGTGCTCCGGTGATGCCGGGCAGGATCAGGCTGAGCGGGTTGTCCAGCAGGCCGAAGGTCCGCATCAGCAGGAACAGCGGAATGATGGTCACCTGGGCCGGCACCATCAGCGAGGACAGCAGGCCCACGAAGATGGAGTTGCGCCCCGGAAACTCGATCTTCGCGAACGCGTAGCCGGCCATGGGAGCGGTGATGATCATGCCGATGCTCACCGCGATGGCGATGACGGCACTGTTGAACATGTTCCGCAGGATAGGGACCGGTCCGCTGACCGCGTCCGCGTAGTTGGACCAGTCCCATTCGGTGGGCAGCCACTGCGGCGGCAGGTCATAGGCCTGGCTGGCGTCCCGGAGCGAGGTGGTGAACATCCACAGGAACGGGGCCACCATCCCGATGGCGCCGAGGACCAGCAGCGCCACGGAAATGCTCTTCCCGACGCCGGGGCGGGGCTGCCGTCGTACGTTTTTTCCGGAACCCCGTTTTCCGGAACGTGAGCGGGACGAAAGGACTGCGGCGTTACTCATTGTTCACCCACGACTTCCTGAGACGGAACTGAACCATGGTCACCAGCATGATGATGAGGAACAGCGTTACTGCGATGGCGGAGGCGTAGCCCATGTCGAACTTGTTGAAGGCAACTTCGGCGATGTACATCACCACGCTGCGGCTGGCATCGCCCGGGCCGCCCCTGGTGAGCACGATGATCGATTCGTAAATCTGGAACGCGCCGATGATGGTGATGGTGATGTTGAAGAACGTTGCCTGGCTGATCATCGGCAGGGTGATGCGGCGGAAGATCTGCCACTCGTTAGCGCCGTCCATCCGGGCCGCCTCCACCATGTCCTTGGGGACTTCCTGCAGGGCTGCCACGTAGATCAGCATGGCGAACCCCACGTTCCGCCAGGTGTCCACGATGATCACCGACACCTTGGAGAACTCGGAGCTGTTGAGCCAGTCGATCCGCTCCCCGCCCAGCGCGGTGAGGTAGTAGTTCAGGATGCCCGTGTCCTTCTGGAAGAGCGCCTGCCAGATGATGGACACGTACACCAGTGCCACCAGGTAGGGAAAGAAGTACGCGGAGCGGAAAACGTACGTCAGAGCCCGCGGGAGCCGCTGGTTGATGAGTACGGCGAACAGGAGAGCGAACGCGTTGATCAGTACGACGGCGGCGCCCACGTAGAGGACCGTGTTGCCATAGGTGGTGGCCAGACGTTCGTCCCGGAACATCCGGACGTAGTTGTCGAACCCGACGAACTTTGGTGCGGTGAGGATGTTGTACTTGGTCAGGCTCAGATACAGGGCGGCCACCAGAGGGCCGAGGACGAAAACAAGGAAGCCGATCACGGTGGGGGCGGTGAACAGGTAACCGGTGAGGGCTTCCCGACGGGCGGCGGTCTGGCGCCCGGGCCGCCCCCCGCGCCCCGAAAGGGGCGCGGGCGGCAAAGCGGTCTTAGGGGCAGTTAAGGTCACTGCTGCAACGCCTCCTCAACATCCTTTTGGGCCTTCTCCAGGGACGAGTTGATGTCCTGGCCGGACATGATCTCGTCCATGGCCCGCATGAACGCCGGATCCAGCACGTTGTACGCGCCAGGGGCCGCTACCGGCTTGGCGTAGGACAGGGAGTTGTAGAACTCCTCGGCGTGCTTGGGGGAGGACAGGAACTCCGGTGAGGAAGCGGCAGTCTTCGTGGAAGGAACGGCGGAGCCGGCGTCGGCCCATTGCTTCTGCGTCTTCTGGTCGGTGAGCATCTTGATGAACTCCCAGGACAGCTCCTGGTTCTTGGAGCCCTTGGAGACAGCGAACGCGCCGGCGCCGAAAACGGTGGACTTCGTGGTTCCCGTCGGCCAGGGGAGGATGTCATAGTCGGCGAAGCCGGCCTTCTCGAAACCACCGGTGACGAAGTGTCCGGCCCCGGTCATGGCTGCCTTGCCGGCGGGGAACAGCTGGTAGGGGTCCGAACCCTTGGGCTGCGGCGCAACCCCGTGCTTGGTGACAAGGTCCCGCACCCAGCCAACTGTCTCCTGAAGTTTCGGATCGGTCAGCTGGGCAGTTTTCAGGTCCTCGCTCATCATGGACGTGCCGTTGGAGTACAGCCAGGGTGTGATGCCGAAAGAGTAGTGCGGCATGGCGAACCCATAGACTTTGTCCGCCCCCGAACCGGTGGTCAGCTTCTTGGAGATCTCCAGGAATTCGTCCCAGGTCCAGTCATCGCTTGGCCGTTCGATGCCGGCCGCCTCAAACATCTTGGTGTTGTAGTAGATGACCATGGTGTTGAACGTGTTGGGCATCAGGTACGTGGAGCCGTCCTTGCTGAATCCCTTGAGCAGCTTCGGATCGATGTCCGCACGCAGGGTCTTGGCCTCGGGGTCGTTTTCGAGGAAGCCGTCCAAGGGCGCGAACAGTTCGTTTGTCAGGCCCAACTCCACGCCCTCGGTGGCGATATTGATGACGTCCGGAGCCTGCCCGGCGGCGGCCTGCGTCACGAGCTTATTGACGTATTCCGTCCACGTTGTGATGGGGGTGAAGTTGTTCTTCACCGTCACGTTCGGGTACTTCTCCTTGAAACGCTCGGCGACGCTGTCGTACACCGCCTTATCTCCCGGGTCACCCCAGTTCGAGACGGAGATGGTGGCCGTGATGTCCTTAGCCGGGGCAGCGTAGGGGCCGTCTGCTGCCGGTGTTGACGTCTCCGTGGCGCTTCCGCATGCCGTCATGGCCAGCAGGGCAGCGGTTGCCGCCGCTGCGATGGTGGTACGTACTGTATTTCTCATGTGATGCTCCTTTGCATGCTGCGCCCGGGATAGGTGCGCTGTTGGGATGCGATGTCGGATGTGGGTTTGTCTGTTTGTGGGGCTGGTGGTGCCTGTTGGGCTGTTGTGCAGTCATTCGGTGGAGCGGCGGAATTCGATCTGGGACTCGAGCCGAAGGATCCTGGCGGGAGCGTCAGGGGTTTCGAGGCGCCGCAGGAGCAGGCTCACGGCGCTCTCGCCCAGTTGGAAAGCCGGTTGGCGGACGGTGGTGATCTGGGGTTGGAACAGGTCCGAGTACGTGAAACCGTCGAACGTGGCGAACGCCATGGTTCCCGGCACGCGCAACCCTTCATGCTGCACAGCCCGCAGCGCGCCTGCCGCCAGCAGCGTGCTGCAGGCGAGGATCGCCGTCGGACGTTCCCCGTTCTCCAACGAAGCGCGGAGCACCGCCTGGACACCGTCAAAGGTGTCCGCGGCAGTCACCGTGCCCTCGCACAGCAGGGCTGCCGGCACGTCGAGGCCGCGCTCCTGCATGGCGGCGCGGAAGCCGTCATAGCGCTCGCGGAGCGACGAGACCCGCAGGTCGCCGGAAACCAGCATGATCCGTTCGTGTCCGCGCCTGGTGAGGTGTTCAACCAGGGCCGCCATGGCGGACTGGTTGTTGACGCCCACCTGGTCCACGTCCAGGTCCGTGAGGCGGTCCAGGAGAACGAGGGGCTTCTTCTCCTCGCGGATCCGCTGCAGCAGCCCTGCGCTTGAACCGGCTGCCCGCGCGATGATCAGGCCATCCACGCGGCGGTCCAGCAGGGCCTCCACGGCTGCGCGTTCCCGGGCGGGATCTTCCGCCGAGTTGGCCAGCAGCAGGGACAGGCCGTGCTGCGCCGCGGCTTCCTCCACCCCGTGCACCATGTCCGCGAAGGCCGGTTCGCCGGCATCCGAGACCACCAGGCCGATGGAGTCGGTCCTGGCGCGGCGCATGGAGCGGGCCAAAACGTCGCGCCGGTAACCGGTGGCTTTCACAGCGCTCATGACGCGCTCTTTGGTCTCCGGTTCAACGTGCCTGGTGTCGTTGAGGACGTGCGACACAGTGGACGTCGAAACGCCTGCAAGTGATGCGACATCGACGATGGTTGCCACTGCGACTCCTTCTAGCGAAACGATTGCGCGAACGTTTCGATAGTAGAGACAAACGTTTCGATGTGCAATGGGTCACAGGGAAGATTCTTAAACTGGCCGCTGAAGCAGAAGCGCGAACGCACAGCTTGACGCCCGAATGTGGGGCCTGAACTGTCCGTTCGCGCTGGGGATGGGCGGTTTAGGAGCCGGAGCCCGGTCCTGCGCCGGTAGAGGCGCGGTACTCGATGGTGGGTGCCAGCCGGACAACGGAGGGTTCCACGGACTTGTCGGCGATCCTCTTGGTCAGCAGCTCTGCCGCAGTGGCGCCCACCTGGAAGGCTGGCTGCCGGACAGTGGTGAGCTGCGGCTCGAACAAGTCTGCGTAGGCGAAGCCGTCAAAGGCTGCGAAGGCGATGTCTTCTGGCATCCGCAGGCCGCGCTTCTGGATGTGGCGGAGGGCCGCGGCAGCCAGGACGGTGCTGCAGGCGATAACGGCAGTTGGCAGTTTGGTGCCTGACAGCGCTGCTGCGATCCCGGCGTCGGTTTCTTCAGGTTCCGCGGCGAGGACTGTCAGCCGGTCCGCTTCCGGTACACCCGCCGTCGTCATGGCTTCCTGGAAGGCTTCATGCCGTTCGCGCAGGGTGGCAACCCTGGTGTCGCCGGCAATCAGCAGAATCCGCTGGTGGCCCTGCGCTACCAGGTGTTCCACGAGTTCCATGATGGGCCCGCGGTTCTCGACTCCCACTTGGTCAAAAGGGTCTTCGGACAGCCGGTCCATCAGCACCAGCGGGGTGTCCTGGTTGGCGAACTCGGCCAGGGCATTCGGGCCGGAGCCGGCGGCGCGGGCGAGGATCAGGCCGTCCACCCGGCGCTCGAGGAGGGCCTGGACGGCCCGGGCCTCGCGCTGCGGGTCTTCGGCGGAATTGGCGAGGAGCAAGGTGATGCCCTGGCTGGCGGCCGTTTGCTCCACGCCCCGGATCATCTCGGCGAAAGCCGGCTCACCGCCGTCGGACACAATGAGGCCGATGCTGTCCGTCCTGGAGCGACGCATGGCACGGGCCAGGGCGTCCTGCCGATAGGACGTTTCTTCGATGGCTTTCAGGACGCGCTGCCGGGTGTCATCGTTCACGTGCCGGGTCCCGTTGAGGACGTGGGACACGGTGGAGATGGACACTCCGGCAAGCTTGGCCACTTTTACCATCGTCGTCATCGGCGCCGCCCTTGGGGAATCGTTTACGCGAACGTTTCGCGTAACCTCCGCCAGTTTACAGACGGGCCGGGGACGGACGGCGCAAGGCCCCGTCCTTCCTGGTGGAAAGGATGAACGGGGCCTCTGGGCTGGAAGATGTTGCTTTGCGTCACCACATCGTCGTTGCAGGTCAGGCCGTCAGCCGTCGAGAGGCCCATCCCCGGCAGATCCGGATAGATCCGCCTGCATCGCGTGTCGGGAACGATGGCCTCGATCGCCGCCTCGATCTCGCGATGATCAACACCGGCGCCGTGCAACGCAACGAGCGGCACACCGACGCCATGCTCGACGTAATGGACCAGGACTTCGTTGATCCGGCACTTCATACCGACACCCTAATCCATGCCGACGACGCGAACCGCGCGAGGAATGGCCTGTTGAGGATCCCTTTCGTGCAATCGAGCTGCCGCGAGGATGCTGGTCGCGAGCTCAGCCGGCGGTGTCTATCCGATCACGCGCGCAACTCACAACGGCGGACAAATCGAGCCCGTAGGTCGGCCCGTCGCCTGAACCGTACTCCTCGAGTCGGGCCGCACCGCGCTCGAAGAGCCGGAGCGCGCCAACGCTGTTCCCCCGGGCGGCGTGGGTGAGCCCGACGCAGATCTGGGCGAGACCCTGCCAAAGGTTGCGTTCTTGGGCCGGCCCAGCTTTCCATCGGGCCTCAAGTACCTCATGCGCGGCGAAGGGCCGGCCCGCGTCCACCAAGCTCCGGGCCGAGACCAACGTTTCCACCGGCGGCAGCGGCTCCTCGGAGACCGGTTCCACGCCAGCGCTTCCGTACGGCAGCGGCCGTCCAAGAGCGTCACGTGGCCGGGCCTGCCGCGGGCGCCTTGAAGCATCGCGATCCCTGTCGCCGGTCATTGCAGTTTCCGCTCTGAGAGTCCGTGGACCTTGCTAACCTTCATCTGCCCAATGCTACGGCTCGGCCCTTCGGATATCCGTTGTCAGATTTTCTTCAGTTCCTGGGCGAGCATTACGAGGATTCCGCTGGGTCCGCGGAGGTACGTGAGTTTGTAGACGTCACCGTAGGTCGCGACGCCGCGTAGCGGTGTACATCCGTGCTTCGCAGCGATCTCAAGGGCTACGTCGATGTCGTCAACCGAGAAGGCCACGCGGTGCATGCCGATGTCGTTGGGCCGGGTTGGGTTCGTCTCGATCGCTTCGGGGTGGATGTATTCGAAGAGTTCCAGTTGACCCTGACCATCCGGGGTTTGTAGCATCGCGATTTTCGCGTGGTTGCCATCAAGCCCGACGGCAGTGTCGGCCCACTCGCCGCTGACGGTGTCACGGCCGACGACAGCGAGCCCGAGGTCGGTGAAAAAGGCGATGGTTGCTTCGAGGTCGCGAACGGCGATACCGACGTTCTCAAGTTTGATGGCCATGCGTTGAAGCTACCAAGGCGGACCGAATAGCTCCAGTGGCGAGCCGGGACTCGACTGAACAAGGTCCCGGACGAATGCCCCGAGCCGGTGGGCTTACGGAACGATGAAGACGCTCAGCCGCCGAAACGTCAATGAGCGAGGCGGTCTTGCTTGCCCTGCATCCTGTCGCCACACTGAAACCATGCAATGGTCTCCGGATCCTGATGCCCTGCGAGGCCGAGTTGCAGTTGTCGCAGGAGCGACCCGAGGCGCTGGACGCGGCATAGCCGCTGCTCTGGGTGAAGCCGGGGCGACGGTAATCTGCACTGGACGCAGCAGTGCGGCCGGCAGAAGCAGGTCGGACTATGACCGGCCCGAGACCATTGAGGAGACAGCCGATCTGGTCACACAGCTTGGCGGCGCCGGGGTCGCCATCCAGGTCGATCATCTCGACTCCGGAGAGGTCCGAAGCTTGGCCCAGCGGATCCGAACTGAATATGGCGGTCTCGATGTGCTGGTCAACGACATCTGGGGTGCTGAGGTCCTGAAAGGTGGCCCAGCCGAGTGGAACACCCCTATCTGGGAGCACGACCTGGACAAAGGGCTGCGCATCCTGCGACTAGGCATTGACACTCATCTGATCACGTCGCACCACTTGCTTCCGCTGCTAATCACCAAGCGTGGGGGTCTTCTCATTGAGGTCACCGATGGGACTACTAAATTCAACGCCACTGAGTACCGGATTTCGGTGTTCTACGACCTGGCCAAGGTCGCGGTCAATCGGTTGGCCTTTTCGCAAGGCCACGAACTGGAACCGTACGGAGTCACGGCGATCGCCATCACGCCTGGATGGCTGCGGTCGGAGATGATGCTCGATCGCTTCGGAGTCACCGAATCCAACTGGCGGGACGCTTTGGACCCCGGCCCGGTGGGCGGATACCCAGACGCCCCCGCAGGCTTCGCTTTCTCGGAGTCACCCCGCTATGTCGGTCGGGCCGTAGCTGCGCTGGCAGCGGACCCTGACCGCGCGAAATGGAATCAGCAGTCGGTCAGCTCCGCTCAACTTGCCAGAGAGTATGGATTCACCGACATAGATGGTTTGCAGCCCGATGGCTGGAGCGCGCACTAACTACGGCGACGTCAACGTCGGGCCCGGGCCGCGTTGTGGGGCGTCGCGCGGCATCAAACCACTCCGGCCCACCGGCTTCCGCTGGGAGCCCGATGGATTTCCCTGGAACGTGCGTGCAGGTCAGCAGCCGGAATGCGCCGGACTTCACGAGCCTGGACACTGACGTCACGGGCCTCCGGCGGCGTGGCCCGCCTCTCCGTCGGGGAAACATCGGCAATCAGTCCCATGCCGGCGTACTCGCGCACGGCGGCGATCCCGGCAACAGCCGCAGTCTTGTTGTCAAAGGCCTTGGACACTGCCATCACGGTGCCATCCGGCGCGGTCAGACGGAACCTGAAATACGACTCCGCGTCAATGAACAGTTCGAACATTCCGGCCATGGCAAATCCTCCCGGTCTGCGGGCTCTGCCCCGCGGCGTCGTTGCCACGGAGCAGAAACGGACGCGCCGTTGCGTCCCCTTCCCGCTGGTCTTGTCCTGCAATCCAAATGATGAGTTCATCGCGTGTTCAATGAGTCTCGCGCAAGACAGCCTGTGCCACAAGACCCCCGTTCTATCACCGACTCTGGAGAAGCCCTGGGACGACCGCCCCGGGGTTTCCCCATGCCGTCCAACGGCGGGGGCCTACAACTGCAGCGTCAGCGGCCGCTTGAGGCCGTTCACGCTAGCAGCGGGCCAGCGGTCATCCACGGTCAGGACCTTCATACCGGACCCGGTGAGCTGGACCGTGTCCTCGATCTTCACTCCGGGTCCCGACGGGTTCCAGGTGAAGGGCTGGTTCAGGACCACGGTGTCGGTGGCTGCTGCGGTGACGCGCGGATCCCGTCCGGCATAGCCTGCCGGTCCGCCCTGGTGGTGCTGCTCCCACTGCTCCGCACCGAAACCGTGACGGGTGTAGGCTGCCTTGATCTCGCCGAAGACGCGGTCCAGCCGGGCGCCGGGAACCGTGGCGTCGAAGATGTCCGCCTCCACGGCCGCGATCCGTGCCTCGGCGTCGAGCTCTGCGGGGGTCCCGGCGTCGAACCTTATCCATCGGGTGATGTTCGCGACCAGGCCGTCCCGGCGGGCGCACACCACAGCCATCGCGCGGCGGCCCAGGGGTGCATGGGTGGCCAGCGGGTGGCGGAAGTCGCTCCGGGAGCTGCCGTTGCACAGGAGTACCAGCGGCTCCGCGCCCGCTCCAACCACGCGGGCGGCCAGGGCAGATACCAGTTCGAATTCCGTGCTGTCAGGCCGGGCGGTGGACAGCACATCGGTCATGATGCCGGCCAGTTCCGCGCTGAGATGGGCGTAGCGGGCGGACTCGCCGGGCAGCAGTTGCTGCCGGGCAGCCCTCAGCTCGGTGGCCACCGAGGCCTCTGCCAGCGGGGCGCCGGCACCCTCTGCGGAAGAACGTCCGACGGCGGCGGCGGCCTCGTGCAGGTTCCCGTACCAGGGCACGGTGTGGAGGGCGACCCCGGCGGGGAGCTCCTCGGCCGCAATCCGGCCGGCCTCGTTGTTGAACGTCACCAGGTGGTCGCCGTCCCGGTCCACCAGCAGCGCGGCGATGGGGTCGCCGGCCAGGCTGATGTGGACGCGGCTGCCGTCCAGGTACCAGGCCAGCGCCGTGTGCGTGGTCAGCAGCAACGAGTCCTGCCCCTTGGCATCCAGAATGTCCAGGACCCGGCGCCGCTTGATGGCACGGTCCGCGGTAGAGGCGGGCGGCGTGCGGCGGACCTGGCCTGCAAAGGTCGCGGCGTCAGTCAGCTGCGGCGGCGGCGTAGCGGCGGTGGTGGTCTGGCTCATGAGTTGTCCCCCTGTGTGTTGATCAATGTCTCGATGTCTTCCGTACCCAAAATCCCGTCGGCGATGAATACGGTCACGCTGCGGCGAACCGTGCTGCCGGGTTCGGCGAAGACCGGTGCATCCCAGGCCAGCGACTGGCCAACTCCCGGATACCCGTCCACGCGGACGAACCACGGGTCCGTTGAATCTGCGGCGGCAACGAACACGAGGGTGGCCGCGCCGCTCGGGTGAGTGCCGCCGTCGAACGTTCCCGTGAACCCGCCCGACCACGCGAGCCACGGCGTAACACTCCCGTGCACGGCGGACTCACCCGCGCCTGAAGGCGTCCAGACGCGCGCCCCGGAACATTCCGGAAGCCGCCAGAAGAACCCGCCGTAGCCGCCGCCAACGCGGCCGTTGGAACCCGGGCTGCCCAGGCTCACGGGCTGGTTGGCGGCGGGGGACAGTGCAAAGTCCAGGGTGAGGCGCCAGGCGGAAGGCCCGACGGCGGCCCACGTCCAGGTGCGCTGTTCGGTCAGGATGGGAGCGCCGTCGGGGCCGTTCCAGGCGAAGTTCTCGGTCAGCTCGCCCTCGGCGGCGGACGGTTCGCCGGGAGACGGTCCGCCAGCCCGGACGATGCTGCCGTGGTCCGGGCGCCAGACGTACGCGCCGGCGGCCCGGGTGTAGGTGCGCCCGCCCCAGAAGTTGACGCCGTCCACATCCTGGAGGGCCACCCCCACGCCCAGATGCCACACGTGGTCCAGCGGCTGGTGGTCCGTCACAACGGTCCCGGCCAGGGTGCGGACGGGGTGCAGGTACGGGCGGGGAGAGGACACGGCGCGGATGCGGCTGCCGTCCTGATAGTCCGCCACGGGATGCCCGGCGAGGTCGAAGGTCCGGACCGGCGGCAGGCTGCGGGCCCAGGGGACGCCGAGCTCGGCGAAGGTGGCCTGCGCCTTGGTGGCGCGTTCGATCAGCGCGGCAATGCCGTGGACCACGGGGTGGGCATCATCGCCGTCGCCCTCCCAGCTGACATGGCCGGCGTCGATTTCCCGGGGCGCGGGTGCGGTACGGATGGCTTCCAGGACACACATGAATGCGCCGGCATCCGGCAGCGCGCTGAGAAGGGGGGTGCCGTGCAGGGGGGTGCCCCCTGCACGGGCAGCGATCAGGTTCTCCAGCAGATCGGTCCGGCCGAACGTCTCCCGGCGCTCGCCGTCCGCCGTGGTGGTGACGAGTTCGTCGTCGGTATAGAAGAACGTCATCTCCCCCCGCGTCCCATGGACCGTGACGGAGGGCCGCTGCTGTTCGGGGGCGCACAGCGTGAGCGCGCACAACAGGGTCTGTCCGGCCACCGTGCGGACGCGGATCACCGAGGTGTCATCGCTCTGGGTGTCGTTGGCGCGATAGAGATCCGTTTCCACGGAGGCGACGTCGGCCACCGTGCGGGCGCCGGCCATGTTCAGTGCGGTCGCCACGGCGTGCGCCAAGGCGTTGGTGGCCACGCCGTCCACCACGTCGATGCCGTCCAGGCTGCGCTTTCCGGCCCAACGGGAACGCTTGAAGTAGCTCCTGGTCCGGAGCCACATGCCGGTGGCGCTGAGACCCAGCACGTCCCCGATGCCGCCGGATTCCATAGTGTTCCGGATTTCCGGCAGGGCCAGCGATCCCAGGCTCTGGAACCCCACCTGCACGAGCCTGCCGCTGGACTCGGCGGCGGCCAGCACGTCCTGGAACTGGGCCATGGATGCCACCGGCGGCTTCTCCACGTATACGTCGGCACCGGCGGCCAACGCCGCCAGGGCCAGGGGAGCGTGCGTCTGGATGGGGGTGGCCAGGATGACCACATCCGGGACCGGCCCGGTCGCCAGCAGCTCGTCCAGGGTGTTGAAGACTGCCACGGACGCGGCCAGCGTGCCCGTTTCCGGGGGATTGGGGTCCGCCACTGCCACCAGGCGCAGGGCCCCGGCTTCCTCGAGTCTGGCGAGGTTGGCCAGGTGCGATTCGCCGAAGCCGTGCACACCCACCAGGGCGACGCGCGGGACAACTGCCGGGGCTTCACCTGCCGTTGCAGGGGTAGCGGATGCCGCGGGGGCGGATTGTTGAATCATCTGGGGTCCTCGGTGGCTAGGGGGTTGCTAGGGGCGAAAGGCTGTGGGCGGGCGGGTCCCGGTGCGCCCAGGGTCCTGAACAGGTAGCTGATGGCTTCATTCTGCATCTCGACCGTGAAGGCGTGCCCGCCTGGCCAGAAACTCCCGGTGTAGCTTTCCGGCCCGTGCAGGGACTCAAGGATCCGGTGGGCGTCCCGCATCCCTTCTTCCGGGAACAGTTCATCGGCCAGCGCGTACTGCACCAGTAGGCCGTCGGCGCCGGACCGTCCGGTCAGTTCCGGCCAGTCGCCCAGCTTCCAGAGCCCCGGGGTCTGGAGCAGCCAGGAATGGGCATCCAGGTAGGCGGGCAGCAGCGACCGGAAAGTGGTCATCATGCACGTCACCACGTAGTTCCGGATCCGCGGGCTGAGGACCGCCAGGGCCAGGGCCCGGCCGCCGCCGCCGGAGAAACCGATGCAGCCCAGCCTCTCCGCGTCCACTCCCGGAAGGCCGGCAAGGATTTCCAGGGCGGCCAGGTCATCGTGGGCCACCATCCCCGCCAGGCTGGTGCCCAGCAGGCCCGCGGCCTTCGCCACGGTGTCTTCATGGAGTCCCGCGGCGGCGTTGTACAGTTCGGCGTCGGAAGGTACGACGCCGGCCTCCCGCCATTGCGACTTCCTCGCCACCAGCGCGGATTCCGTCCGCCACGGCGGGGTGGACAGGTCGAAGCGCCGGCTGCCCCACGCGAAGGCGTCGTGGGCCAGGACGGCGAAGCCCTGGCGGGCGACATCTGTGGCCAGTGCGCGCCCTTCATAGTGCCCGGCGCGGGCTTCCGCCGCGGAGGGGTGGGGCTCGGCAAGCATGACCAGCCGGTCCGCTCCGCCGAACTTGTTTCCGCCGTGGCAGTGCAGGGCCAGCACGCCGGGCAGCGGCCCGGAACTCCCGGCCGGCCGCATCAGCCACCCCGTGGTGCGGGGGCCGAAGCCCAACTGCCAGCTGAGCTGGGAGGTGGTGACGCCGTCGTACGTTCCCTCCCCGTGGACGGTGACGTCCGCCGGGACAACAACTGCCGGAACGCCCAGGGCGTCCGAAAGGTCCTGCGCGGCCGGTGTGGCGGCCTGGTAGCGCGGCCGGTCACGGACGTAGGCAGGCCAGTTCTCGTAGCCTGCAATGGCGCTGGGCCGGACCGGCCGGGAATCCTTGCTCACTGACCTGCCTGTTGTTCGGGTGGACGGGAGGGTTGAAGGCGCGGCGGATCGGGACGGATGTTGAACTGTGGGTAAAGTGATCCGGTGGCAGAAAACGCTTTCTCAAAAACTAACAAAGGGCTATACAGGAGTCAAGAAACCGTTTACTTTGGTACGGAGCCGCTTTCAACGTCCCGCGTGACGGAGGCCGGATCCGGACAGCTGAACGCCAAGTGAGTCCGCCGCCGGAGACGGTGCAAACATGGATCGCCCAGTGCGATCAACCCAGACGTGGAGGGCCACGATGACCAAAGGAGGCCACATGGCCGCTAGACACATACCCAGGACGCCGTGCCCGGCAGGAATGCCGGCTGCAGCGGGTCTGCTGCGTGAAACGGAGTTGCCGCAATGAGTGCCATCAGCGAACTGAGCACCCTCAAGCGCCGCAAAGGCCCCATGACGGCAGCGGAGAAAAAAGCCAACGGCCGGGATAACAAGGCCGCCTACATCTTCCTGTTGCCGTGGCTGGTGGGCCTGGTTGCCATCACCGTCGGCCCGATGCTGATGTCCCTGTACCTGTCCTTCACCGATTACAACCTGCTCCAGCCGCCGGAATGGGTGGGGCTGGACAACTTCATCCGCATGTTCGCCGACGCCCGGCTGCACAACTCGCTGGGCGTGACGTTCACCTACGTCTTTGTGGGCGTCCCGCTGCAGCTCGGTGTTGCGCTGCTGATCGCGCTGGTGCTGGACAAGGGCCTGCGCGGGCTGCCGTTCTACCGTTCGGTCTTCTACCTACCGTCCCTGCTGGGCGGTTCCGTGGCTGTTGCCATCCTGTGGAAGCAGATCTTCGGCACCACCGGCCTGGTCAACCAGGCCCTGGCGATGTTTGGCATCCAGGGCCCGGGCTGGATTTCCGATCCGAGCACCGCGCTGGGCTCCATCGTCCTGCTGCACGTGTGGACGTTCGGCGCCCCCATGATCATCTTCCTGGCCGGCCTCCGCCAGATTCCGGTGATGTACTACGAGGCGGCAAAGGTGGACGGCGCCAGTACACTCCAGCAGTTCTGGCGGATCACGCTGCCCATGCTCAGCCCCATCATCTTCTTCAACCTGGTGCTCCAGATCATTGGATCCTTCCAGTCCTTCACGCAGGCGTTCATCGTTTCCGGCGGCAATGGCGGCCCGTCGGACTCCACGATGTTCTTCACGCTGTACCTGTACCAGAAGGGCTTTGGCCAGTTCGATATGGGTTACGCCTCCGCAATGGCGTGGTTCCTGCTGGTCATCATCGGTGTGTTCACCGCCATCAACTTCATCGCTGCAAAGTATTGGGTTTTCTATGACGACTAAGCTTGAGACGCTGCCCGCCCCGGACAAAAAGACCGCCGGCGCCGGTAAGCCAACGAATCACCGCAAGCCCGCGAAACGCCGCGAATCCCGCGGCACGCTCGCCTTCAGCAGGGCTGCCCGCACCAGGGCCTTGATCAAGCATGGCATCCTGATCCTCGCCGGCGGCCTCATGATCTACCCGCTGCTGTGGATGGTTGTGTCCTCGCTCCGGGCCAACGAGCTGATCTTCCGCGAGCCTGGCCTGTGGCTCAACAGCCTGGAGATGAGCAACTACACGGACGGCTGGTCCGCGCTGACGCACCCGTTCGGGCACTACATGCTCAACTCGGCCATCGTGGTGATCGGCTCCATCCTGGGAAACCTGATCTCCTGTTCCATGGCGGCGTACGCGTTCGCGCGGCTGCAGTTCACGGGCAAGAAGCTGTTCTTCGGCATCATGCTGCTGACCATCATGCTCCCGTTCCACGTGGTGATCGTGCCGCAGTACATCCTGTTCTCGCAGATCGGCTGGGTCAACACGTTCTGGCCGCTGATTGTGCCCAAACTGCTGGCCACCGACGCGTTCTTCGTGTTCCTGATGGTCCAGTTCATCCGCGGCATCCCGAAGGACCTGGATGAGGCCGCACGGATCGACGGCGCCGGCCACCCGCGCATCTTCCTGCGGGTCATCCTGCCCCTGATGGTGCCGGCCCTGGCCACCACTACCATCTTCACCTTCATCTGGACGTGGAACGACTTCTTCGGGGCACTCATCTACCTGACGGATCCGGACATGTTCACCGTTCCGGTCGCGCTGCGCGCCTTCGTGGATTCGCAGTCCGCCACCAGCTGGGGATCGCTGTTCGCGATGTCCATCGTGTCCCTCCTGCCGGTGTTCCTGGTGTTCCTCTTCGGCCAGCGGTTCCTGATCAAGGGCATCGCCACCACCGGCATCAAGTAGATCCAGCGAACACCTTGCTCCGGCCAATGGCCCGTCCCTTGAGGACGGGTCATTTGGCGTATCCCGCCGTGCTGGGTCGCGTGGATGATCCGCCGAGGCCAAGGCAAGAAAAACATCTTGTAATACAAGTCATGTACTTGTAGTATGAGAGTTAAGAAAACGCTTTCTCGTTTACTTTCCCCCTAGCCGGATCAATGAAGATCGGAGTACCCAGTGGCGCTTTTTCACCGCACTGAGTCAGATGCCAAAAACCGTACGGCAGAGTTGCCATCCACCGGCGCACCCCGCCGTTTCCGCAAGACGGGCGTGGTTGCCGCGGCAGCCGCCGTCGTGCTTGCCCTGAGTGCCTGCGGCGGAGGAGCCACCCCGCAGAGCGACGGCGGGCCCGTTGAGCTGCGCTTCTCCTGGTGGGGCAGCGACAAGCGCGCCCAGCTGACGCAGGCGGCCATCGCGGCGTTCGAGGCCGAGAACCCCAATATCAAGATCAAGCCGGAGTACGGCGACTGGAGCGGTTACTGGGACAAGCTGGCCACCCAGGTTGCCGCCAACGACGCCCCGGACATCATCCAGATGGACGAAAAATACATCACTGAGTACTCAACCCGCGGTGCGCTGCTGGACCTCTCCAAGTATGAGGTCGACACGTCAAAGCTGGACAAAGCAGCCCTCAACGCTGGCAAAAGCGAAGACGGCCTGACCGGCATCGCCGCCGGCATCAACGCGGCCACCATCATGGCCAACCCCGCTGTCTTCAAGGCTGCAGGCGTTGAACTTCCCGACGACAAGACCTGGACCTGGGAAGACTTCGGCCGCATCTCCGCCGAACTCACCGAGAAGTCCCCGAAGGGTACATACGGCTCTGCCGCCTACGGGACGGACGAGGCCTCGCTGGGAGTCTGGCTCCGGCAGAACGGCAAATCCCTGTACACGTCGGACGGCAAACTGGGATTCGAGCCCTCCGACGTCGCCGACTGGTGGGCTTTCCTGAAGGAGCTCAGCGAGAAGAAGGCTGTGCCGTCTGCATCGGAAGTTGTGGAAGCTGAGGCCGCAGCGCTGGACCAGAGTGGCCTGGCCACGGGCAAGAACGGGCTCGCCTTCTGGTGGTCCAACCAGCTGCCGGCGCTGGAGAAGGCTGCCGGAACCGACCTGCAGATCCTGCGGTTCCCGTCCACTACCGGCAAGGCTGCCGACGCCAAGCTCTGGTACAAGGCATCCCAGTTCTGGTCGGCTTCATCGCGCACCAAGCACCCCGTGGAAACGGCCAAGTTCATCAACTTCCTGGCCAACAACACCAAGGCAGGCGAGGCCCTGCTTGCCGACCGCGGCGTCTACCCGAACTCCGACGTCCGCGCCGCCATCGAGCCAAAGCTGACCCCCGCCGATATCAAGGTGGTCAAGTTCATCGACCAGATCAAGGGCGAGCTCGGCGAGGCTCCGGCCCCGCCGCCGAAGGGCGCCGGCGCCATCCAGGAAATCGTCAAGCGGTACACCTCCGAGGTCCTCTTCAACCGCCTGTCTACCGACGAGGCCGGCAAGAAGGCCGTGGACGAGATGAAGTCCGCCATCAGCTAAGTCCCGCGCCGCCGTCGGCCCTTGCGGGTGCAGCTTCTGAAGGAAGCTTCAGCAGGAAGCGTACGACGGCGAGTGGTCACCACAGTCCCGGCTGGAACCTTTGGTTCCGGCCGGGACTGTGGTGTTTAAGGTCTGTGTCCTGGGTCCGGCTTCCCCGGCAGCCATGAGTCCTAGACGGGTGCCGGTCCTCATGGTCCACTGGGAGCACTTCAATTCATGGGGGAGAACATGAAGGCATCCGCTTGGACCGCCGCGGCGGCAGCACTACTGATATTGACCGGTTGCGCAGATGATGTGCCCAGCGGGCATCCGACCCCGAACACAATGGAAGTTAGTCCGCCCAGTGCCGTCCCCACTCTCGCTCCGACTTCATCCGCCCAGGCCTCAGGGGCGCCGGTTCAAGCGATCACCATCCCGCTGGGCAAGCAAAGGCAGACTGGTGTCGAGGCAAGGCTGCCGATCAACGGCTACTCCGGACCTCCGGGTTCGGAAATTACCTACGACGCATCAGGGTCCGTGGGTGTTGTTGTTAAGTACGAATGGGACGTGGACGGCGACGGAAGCTACGACCGGACCACCACTGATCCTGTCCTCAAACACAGGTACAACGCAGCGTTCGAAGGAGTCATAATTCTGCGGGTGACAGGGATCGCCGGAGGCACCGACACGTTGGAGACTCCTGTTCGCATCAGCACTACACCCCGGTATCAGCGGCTGGCCGCGCCCTTGAACGTACAGGTGGAGGTTCTCTCCACCGTCGGCGGGATCAGTGAAGTCAAAGTCAGCTGGGAGTCCAACGACCCCGCAGTCGACAGATGGGGAGTGACCCTCGACGGCTTCCCGGCAGGCGTCGTTGACGGATCGACCCGCTCCGTCAACGTTACAGAGGTGCACCGCGAGGAAGATGTCCTGGTTGAGGTCCTGGGCCTCACAGCCGACGGTGCCCTGGGGGAACGGGCGGGCACCACCTTGCCTGCGGGCGGGTAGAAGGCACGTCAAAACCCTCCCAGGTCCGAAACATATCGCGGATCTGGGAGGGTTTTGTGCGTTTGTTAGGACGAGAAAGCCACCTCCAGGGTGAGTGCACCGGGGTGGGGGATTCGCAGGAGGTGCTGCCGGCGGTCGCCATCTTCGAAGATGGTACGGGCGGTGTCCGTCAGGGTCACGTTTTCTCTGGCGCCCCACTTCAGCTTCATTTTGACGCCGCTGCGCGTGAGACACAGCCCCGTCGCCGCGGACGCTGAGTTCTGCCCCCACGTCGGGGACCCACTGCCACTGCCCAACCATTCCAGTGCATCGCCGTGTTGAAGCAGCAGCGGGATCTGCTCGGTGCCGGCCGACGGGGCCGTGACCGTGCGGGTGAAGCCGGTGTCGCCCACGTCGGTGACTGTCTTAATCCCCGTCGCGGAGGACGCGGTGATGCTAAAATCGCCCGTCACCGCGGCGAGCCCAGTGATGGCGACCGGCGATCCGCCGGAGGCAAACGCCGCGGTCAGCGTCGCACGTGCCTCATCGACCCCGTCACCGAGAATCGTGCCCCAGAAATCATCGTCAACAGCGGCATTGTTAAACCCCACGATGGTCGTACCCATTGTCGGGTGCCACAGCAGCTGCGAACCATTACGCACCCTCGTCGACGCGCGTTGCCCAAACAGCGAGGCGAGGTAGTAGCGCGGGCGCCGGACAAACACAAACTGCATCCCCAGCACCCCTGTCCGCGCCTCCGTGAACCGTGACGACGCAATCGTGGGCAGGGCGGCAAGCGCCGCTGAACGGTCGGCTGCACTCGCCAGCGGCGCGTTCGCGGTAACGTGCATCCACAGCCGAGGAGATGTGTTCTGCTTCGCCCGCCCCACAATCGGATCGGTCGACGCAGCCCACTGGGCACGCGCCGTATTGACGGTGCTGACGCTGGGACGATACGCAGCAAACCCTGGCACAGCCGGGAGAAGCTCCCCGGTGAAAGCCGTGCGGTCCCGCGCGTCGCTGAAAGCGTCCGTGATCGGAACGCTGCCACCCGTGCGCGCGGATGCCGAACCCATGCCGATATATCCGGATCCATCGGGCTCACGGACGGTGACCAGACTGAGTATCCCGAGCCACCGTTCAGCCATATCGAGCAGCCGTTGGTCGCCGGTGACCCGATAAAGGTCGGCCATATCGGGTACCTGGACCTCATGGCTGTACGCCAGGTCAAGCCCGGTTGGTTCATAAAACCACCCCCCGGACGCTTGTGCGCGGGCGGAGAAAACACCGATGCCCGTATCCACCGCCGCCATCAGCGCACTGTCGCCAAGAGCCTCGGCGGCATGAGCGCAGCCTACGAGCCCCGCGATGGTCTGATTGGCAAACCGGATGATGGTGGTTGGTGTGCCCCACGTGGTCGAATTGCTCAGATCGAGGAACCAGGACGCGGCCAGGCGCAGAGCATCCTCCATCTGTGTTCGTCGAGCCGGGAGCACGGATGCGGCCTCCAGCTGCCGATACGCCTCCGTGAGCGACACCAGACCAAAGCCTGTCGCTGCCCTGCTGTGTTCGACGGCCGAATACTCGGGCCAGGACCCGTCGCTGTGCTGGAGATCGAGATAAAACCCGATCGCCGCATCGAGTCGGGCAAGCAGTGCGGGGTCACCGGCGTAGGGGTTCCAACTGCGCGCATTCGCATAGAACCAGGAGAGCGTGGCAACGTGCTCCTGAACACGCGCGTTGAAGGGCTACGAAGGTGTGCGCCACCATCCGCCCGACATCCATCCGTGCATCGGACCGCCATCGGTGACGATGTCGTTGGCCATGGCCGCCACGATCACGAGGTAGTCGGCCAGCACCTGTTCCACGGGATCAAAGGCGGTTCGATCCGAAGGGGTGGCGAGTTCCTGCACTAAGGGCAATGCGCCACCGGACGTGGTGGCCGCCGCGGGCGACAGTCGCCCGGGAGGCGAAAGAGTGAGGACCGATGCGGCGGCAAATCCGCCGATGATCAACCCCCTCCGTGTCAGAATGGGCTGGATTGCACCGGGCACCTGGTCAGACGTCGTCATCGACGGTCCTCTCTTTTTTTTGAACGCAGCGCCGGATGGCGCGGCGAAAACTACCAGCGCAGCGCCGAGTCCCAGCGCAGCTGTGCCCCATGGGCAACCAGGTCTTCCTGGAACGCGGCGAGGAGACGCTCATCGTTGCGAACCGCCCGCGGGGTCGTGGCGCCAGCCACCGCAAACGACGCAATCGCGCCTGCGGCCTCACCAACCGACCACTCGACCGGCTGCAGGCGGTAGCTGCCATTTGTGATCTGCGTGGTGCCGATGTTCTTCGCGGCGGCGAGGAGGTTGTCGACGCGGCGGGGGATGAGCGCGCCGAGCGGGATCTCAAACGGCTGCGGTCGTCCACCACCGCCGGGATGTCCGCCGGTGGAGGGATGCCGATCAATCCAGAAATAGTGGCCGACGCCCACCGAGTCCGGATACGAGACCGCCGCGTTGTCGCCGAGGATCTCAACGGAGAAGTCCTGCTCCACGATCGTCCGCTCGGCCAGGATACGCCGCGACTCCCGGTAGTAGGGCACCTTGGCGAAGCCATCAGCCGTGCCGGCGATATCGGGACGAAGACGCAATCCCGGCCATCCGGCGCCACCATCGGGGCGAGGCGCCTCGGTCTGCAGCCAGTAAAGCAGGGATTCGCTCAGTTCCTTCGCCGCGGCTCGGTGCTCTGCCGCATCCGGGGTGCCAAAGAGTGGGCCGCCGATGTAGTCGTTCATGGGCCAGTTGACGATCGTGACGTCGCTGGCGAAGAAGCCGGGCTGGAACTGCCGACGAGCGAGAATGCGACGGTACGTCCACAGCTCGGGCGCACCGCCCATGTTGCGGTGGTCCACGTCGATCCCGAACGGGTCATCGTCGGGGTTCGGCGTGAGCAGATACGCCCGAGCGGGATCACCGGCGTGCTCCGGTGCCCGCTCGAAGCCCAGTATCCGCTCGCCGTGCAGCTGTGAGGGCCTCCAGTCGCGGAAGTGCTCATAGCGGGCGGGGCGATCGATCGTGTGATCCTCGCCGTCTCGATGATCTATGGCAAAGCACCAAGTCACCCCCTGCATGTCGAGCAGGTCGGCCGTATCGGCGGCGCTCGGCTCACCGGTCTGTTCGCGGGACTCGCGACCGGTCACGTGCTCCACGCCACCGAGCTCCAGCAGATCGCCAAGTTCCGTCGCGTCGAGCACAACGGACGCCGAGACCACGATCTCGGCACCGTCTGCGGTCTCAAACGTGACCGCGTCGATGCGGTCCCAGGACGTGGCGACGGCGACGGGTCGTGTCTCGAGCAGGATGGTTAGCTGCCCCGCCGAGACAAAGGGTCGCAGCAGGCCGTCGATCACCGAGAGGATCACGCGGGGCTCGACGCAGACCGGGCTGACCCAGCCGGCGCCGGGATTGAGATGCGGGTCGGCGGCCGCCTCGTCGGTGAGCGGGTAGAAGGCTCGGTAGTGGGAGCGCAGCAGATCGCGGAATCGTGCATAGCTTGCGTTGCGTCCGGTCGTTTCGACCCGGATGTGCTCGTCGCTCGGCACCAGTTGTGTGGTGAGCTGCCCTCCGAGCCAGTCCGTTTCCTCCGTGAGGACAACGCGCCGTCCGCGCTCCAGTGCCGCGAGGGCTGCGGAGACCCCGCCAACGCCTCCGCCCACGATCAGGATTTCGGTGTCTTGCTCGGTCATCATCGGCCTTTCAATATTTATCGCGAATTTATGCTCTAATTCCCGAGAATAATTGCACGAGTATCGTTGAGCGTCAAGTCTTTCGACGCGGCATTAGACTCGATGCAGTCACCCGTGAAGGAAGGAGCGCCATGAGCGCGAAGAAGCGTGCAACAGCGTCGCTCTCGGATATTGCTGAGCAAGCGGGGGTCTCTATCTCCACCGTTTCGAAGGTTGCAAACGGGCAGCCCGATGTCGCTGCAGCCACGCGAAAGCGCGTCGAAAGGCTGCTGGCCGAGAGTAGCTATGTGCCGCCGAAGCGGCGCCAGAGTGCGCCTCAGGAGCGCATCACTTTTCTCACGCGCACCATGAACTCTCCCCTCACGCTCGACGTGCTTCGGGGGGCGGCGGCCGAGGCGCAAGCGCATGATCTTGATCTTGTGATCTCGGTGCATCCGGATGACACGGATCTGAAGTGGATCGATGACCTCGGCGGCGGCCGCACGGCCGTGGTGGCCGTGCGACCGACGCTGGACGCAGACCAGCGCGCCCGCTTCCGCCTGCTGGGAATTCCGCTCATCGTGGTGGATCCGTACACTCGCCCGGATGACGTGTCTTACAGTGTTGGCGCCACCAACTGGGCGGGCGGACTCGAAGCTACCGAGCACCTCATCGCAGCGGGCCACCGCAGGATCGGGATGCTCACCGGTGTTGCCGATACCCAGTCGTCCCTCGCCAGGCAGCACGGGTATCTCGCCGCTCTGGGTGCGCGCGGTATCCCGGCGGATCCGGAGCTGATCCGACA
Organism: Pseudarthrobacter humi; assembly: GCF_024294965.1. NCBI lineage: Bacteria > Bacillati > Actinomycetota > Actinomycetes > Micrococcales > Micrococcaceae > Pseudarthrobacter > Pseudarthrobacter humi. The sequence goes on along the minus strand of NZ_JANCLV010000011.1, from coordinate 31,498 downwards.
CGGCGAGTTCTCCTACGACTCCGGCCTGGCCGACGGCACCGCACTCCTGCGTCTCCCCAACCCGCCCACCGCGATCTTCGCCGCGAGCGATTTTCAGGCCGCCGGGGTAATCGAGGCTGCGCGGCGCCAAGGCGTGCGCGTGCCTGAGGACCTCAGTGTGATCGGTTTTGACGACCAGATTGTTGCGCGGATGACGGCGCCCCAGCTGACCAGTGTTCGGCAGCCGTCGGAGGAGATGGGCAAACATGCGGTGCGCGTCGCGCGGCAGCTACTCCTGGGGGAAGAGCCCATGGCGCGTCACACCGAGTTGGCGACAACGCTTGTGGTGCGCGATTCGGTCGGCGAACCTCGCGTTCGATAAGTATCGAGAAATTTCTCTTGTATTGTCGGGAATCGTTGATAGCATGATTCTCGACACCGGTGAGCAGTTGGCGCCGAGGTCATCCTCGGCCCCCTGTACGAAGGAGTACCTGCTCATGAATCTGCCGTCCCGGAGGGTTGCCCTCCTTAGCGTCCTCGCTATTACAGCAACATCACTCGTAGCCTGTAGCGCGCCGGGTGCCGCGAACGGCGGCTCAGTTGACCTGACGATGGCCGTCTGGTCGGCAAACAAAGACCACCTCGCACTGTTCGACAAGATCGCCGACAGCTACCTTGCCGATAACAGCGACGTGAACTCAATCACTTTCGAGACGATCACCAACCAGGACTATATTGCCGGCCTCACCACCCGCATCGCGGGCGGCAACGTTCCAGATCTTGCCTGGATTCCCGAGGCGAACGCCCCGGAATTCATTCAGAGTGGAGTTCTCGCAGACCTCACCGACACCTTTAAGAGCGCCGATGGCTACAACCTCGACGACCTCCTGCCAAGTGCGACCGCGCTCTGGGAGAAGGAGGGCTCCCTCTACGCTTACCCGTTCTCGAACAGCCCGTTCGCCATGTACGTGAACCGTGACATCCTCAGGGCAGCCGGACAGCCGGACGTGTCAGCGCTCGTGGGCACGAGTGAGTACACCTGGGACACGATCGCCGACATCGCAGCGTCAGTCAAGGCGACCACGGGGAACTCTGGATTAGTTGTTCCCTCGTTCTCGCCGACTACTTGGGACAACCTCACCCCGCTGTGGGCATCATGGGGCGCCGCACCCTGGACGGATGACTCCACCAGCTGCACGTTCACCAAACCCGCGATGGTTGATTTCCTCTCCTGGTTCCAGACCCAGACCGGTCGCGGTGCCATTCCCGCCGTCACCACGGTGGCGCAGAACCCGGTCTTTGCCACGGGCAACGTCGCGTTCAGCGTGGCGCAGCTCAGCGCATCGGGTGCCCTCGGCGACAGCTTCGAATGGGATTTCCTTCCGCTGCCCGCAGGCCCGGATGGTAAGCAGGGTGTGATCGGCCAGGCCGGCATCGGTGTGGTGGCGAAGAGCAAGCACGTGGATGCCTCGACGGACTTTCTGGCGTACTTCACAAACGCCGTGAACTCGGAGAAGCTCGCCACCTACTTCCCGCCGTCTCGCAAGTCACTCATGAACATTGAGACGCTCTCGGCCGCTGCCCCGAAGCTCAGCGAGGGACAGATCCAGTCGGCAATCATCGACGTGGTTCCCGACGCAATCGTCAAGGCCTCGAGTCCCGTCTACTCGCGGGTGACCGGTCTTGTGAGCTCGGCTCTTGACCCGGTGTGGACTGGTGGAGACGTCGCCGCTGCGACCTCCGCCGTCTGCGATGCCGCCCAGCCTGTCCTCGGACGCTGACGCACCGTGTCGTCCGCAACCCGCACGCGGGCGATGACCCGCCCGGTCCGGCGGCGCCTCGATGGAGGCGACCGCTGGATCGGACTGGCGTTCGTCGCCCCACAGTTCATCGGTGTTCTGGTGCTCGGCATCATCCCTTTCATCGCGGTCATCTGGTACAGCCTCAACGAATGGACTCCGCTCACCGGCACCTTTAACTTCATCGGGATCGACAACTACACCCAACTGTTTGGCGACCAGCGGTTCTATAACTCCCTCCGGTCGAGTTTCCTCTTTGGTGCCGGGATCGTCACGCTTAATCTTGTTCTTGCGCTCAGCCTCGCGCTGCTCCTCAACAATCGGATGCGCGGCATTGCCACCTTCCGTGCGTTTTTCTTCTCGCCGGTTGTGGTGTCGATCATCTCCTGGTCGATCGTCTGGAACTTCCTCCTCGCTCCCGAGGGTGGTCTCAACGGCATGCTTGCGATGTTTGGCATTGACGGCGCCGGATGGCTGACCAGTCCGGCGACGGCGCTTCCGTCGGTTGTTGTTATCCAGGTGTTCAAGGGGGTTGGCATGAACATGGTGCTGTTCCTCGCGGCGCTGCAGGGGGTTCCGGGGGAGATCAAGGAGGCCGCACGATTGGATGGGGCAGGACCGCGTCGGTCGTTCTTTTCCATCACGCTGCCGATGATCTCGCCGACGGTCCTTCTCGCCGGCATTCTCACCACCATCGGTTCGCTGGAGGTGTTCGCACCGATCCAGTTGCTGACCCAGGGCGGACCAGCCGACTCGACGCTGATCTTGCCATATTTCCTATACCAGACCGCGTTTCAGCAGCAGCAGTTCGGGTATGCCAGTGCCATCGGCGTTGTGCTCTTCACCGTGATTCTCGTGTTGACCATGGTGCAGTGGATGTCGCGCAAGAAGTGGGTAAATGATGAAAACTGAAATTTCCGAGGTCCAGACTCCGGAGGCCGCTGAAGCCGTTGTCTCGTTCCGGGTAGCGCCTCCACGAAAAACCAAGGCTAACCGCGATTCGCGCGGATCGCGCGCCCGCAGCCGCATCAACACCGTGGTGCTCTATGCGATCCTCGTCCTCCTCTCGATCCCGTTTATCTATCCGACGGTGTGGATGATCTTCAGCTCGTTCAAGCCGACGTCGGAGATCTTCTCACAGCCGCCCAGGCTCTGGCCGGTGGAGTGGACGCTGGATGGGTTTGCGAAGATCTTCACGGCTCAGCCGTTCCTGCAGCAGTACGGGAACTCGCTGTACATCGCGTTCATCGTAACGGCGGGATCACTCGCCGTATCGGGGCTGGCAGGCTACGCGTTTGCGCGGATGCGGTTTCCGTTCCGTAACACCATGTTTGTGATCCTTCTTGCCTCCATGATGGTGCCCAGTGAAGTAACGATCATCCCGATCTTCACGGCGGTGAACGCGATAGGGCTCACCGACACCCATTGGCCGCTCATCCTGTTGCCCCTGCTTGGTCCCTCCTCGGTGGTGTCGGTGTTCATCTTCCGGCAGTACTTCCTGTCGCTGCCCGGGGAACTTGAGGAGGCCGCGCGACTGGACGGGCTGGGGCGAGTGGGCATCTTCACGCGAATCGCCTTCCCGCTTGCGCGGCCGGCGATCGCGGCGGTCACGATCCTTACGTTCCTACGGTCGTTCAACATGTACTTTGAACCGCTGATCTTCCTGACAACCCCGGAGAAATTTACCGTGGCGCTGGGAATCACGCGGTATCAGGACGGGTATGGCGAGCCGCTGTGGACCACCCAGCTCGGAGCCGCGTCCCTCACGGTGATCCCGATCCTGATTGTTTTCCTCCTTGCGCAGAAGCAGTTCATCGAAGGAATCGCCGGCACGGGGGTGAAGGGCTAACCTGTAGTCGGCCTGCTGCGCAGGTCCAGCGCGGCAGGCAGGTCCGTGTGTGCGGCCAGCTGACTCCTTCAGTGCCATGCTGCATCTATCGAGCCGCCACCGAACCCCGTCAGCCCTCCGCGATCACCGCAACAGAACCTGCCTCAACCCTCCCGGCAAAAGAGGCGCCGGTTAGCAGGTCAACGCCGGCGGCCTCCACTGCTGCGGTTGAGCGTGAGTGGTTGATCGCGAACAGGAAGCTGCCGCCGTCGTCGGCGCGTCTACGAACAAGTTCCACGCCGCTGTCGGCTACGGCAACCGGAGCCACTCCGGATTCGGCCAGCAGCCGGTCCACGACCGCTTCGATGCCGTCGCGGTCCGGGAGCGTCGCCAGATACCAGGCCGCACCTGACCCAACCGCATGCCGCGTCAGGGACGGCACGCCCTCCAGCGGATAATCGGTGAAGGTCTGCACCGCTTCCGCCCCGGCCAGGTGAAGGTGCTCGCTCCAGACGGTGGAGATGCCGCCGTCGCTCAACTTCAGCTGCGAGCCGGCCAGCAGCGGGTGGAACTCCTCCACGCGGATCCCCAGCAGCTCCCGGAAGGCGCCGGGATAGCCGCCCAGCCGGACGTGGTCCTGCTCGTCCACAATCCCGCTGAAGTAGCTGACCAGCACCGTGGCTCCGGCCCGCGCGGCAGCAGCGATGTTGGCAGCGGCCGAGTCCGTCACCGAATAGAGCGTGCACACCAGGACCAGGTCGTAGCCCTCCAAAGCCGAAGAAGGATGGACCAGATCCACCGCGATCCCGCGCAGGAACAGCGATCGGTGGAACGCCCGCAGCAAGTCCAAGTACTTCACATCCTCGCTCGGCTTGGAGTCGATCTCGCTGGCCCACCAGGCCTCGTAGTCGAACACGATCGCCACGCGGGATTCCACCCGCGAGCCGCGCACCGGTGCGAGCTGCTTCAGCGCAGCCCCGAGCTCCACCACCTCGCGCCACACCCGCGTGTCCCGGCCGCCGTGAGGGACCATGGCGGAGTGGAATTTCTCGGACCCGGCGAAGCTCTGCCGCCACTGGAAAAACATCACCGCGTCCGCCCCGCGGGCCACGTGCGACAGTGAATTGCGCAGCATCTCGCCCGGCATCTTGGGCTGGTTGCGCGGCTGCCAGTTGACGGCCGACGTCGAATGTTCCATCAGGATCCACGGGTGACCGCCCGCAATTCCACGGGTCAGGTCCGCGCTGAACGCAAGTTCGATCTGACGCTCGGGATCCGCGGCCACCAGGTAGTGGTCGTTGGCGATGACATCCAGGTCCTTGGCCCACTCGAAGTAGTCCAGGGCCTTCGTGGCGCTGGACGCCATCAGGTTGGTGGTGCAGGGTATGCGAGGGGTGACCTCCCGCAGGACAGCCACCAGCTCGCGGTAGTAGTCCATCAGCGCCCACGAGTTGAACCGCTGGAAGTCCAGCTGCTGGCCCGGATTCAGCGTGGAAGGCGCGACGCCGGGCGGCAGGATCTCCTCGAAGGAACCGTAGTGCTGGGACCAGAACGCCGTGCCCCAGGCCGCGTTCAGGGCCTCGATGCTGCCGTACCGGCCCTCCAGCCATGCGCGGAACGCCGCGGCGTCCTCCGCGCCATGGAACTCCGAGACGTGGCAGCCGAGCTCATTATCCACGTGCCATAGCGCCAGCGCAGGATGGTCCTTGTACCGCTGGGCAATCACCCGGGTGATGCCCGTGGCGTACCGGCGGTACACGGCCGACGACGGTGTGTAGTGCCGCCGGGAGCCCGGTCCCAGCACGGTTCCGTCAGCGGTGACCGGCAGGATTTCCGGATGTTTGCGGACGAGCCAGGCCGGGGGAGCTGCCGTGGCAGTCGCCAAGGCGACCTTGATCCCGTTGGCGGCGAGGTTATCCAAGACCTCATCCAGCCAGCCGAAGTTGTATTCGCCCTCGGCCGGCTCAAACAGGGCCCAGGAGAAAATGCCCACGCTCAGGAAACTGACGCCGGCTTCCTTCATGAGTTCCAGGTCTTCCAGCCGGACGTCGGACGGCCACTGTTCCGGGTTGTAATCGCCGCCGTAGGCGATCCCTTCCACGTTGCTCCAGACGCTGGCCGGGCCGGAATTACGCTGCTCGCTCATGGGACTCCTTTGTCGTTCGGGATGGACTAAACGTACCTGAAAACCGAACTTGGGAAAACGCTTGCCCAATTCCGCGAATACCGATATTGTATCGTTTCAGAGCGTGTAAGCCAGCTCACTACTTACGTCGTAGAAGCGAGCGGCTGTACCAATCGAGCAAGGAGGCTCTCATGATCAACCGAAGGCATTTCCTCACCACCGTGGCCATCGGCACCGCATCTGCGGCAGCCCTGGCAGCATGCGGCTCACCCGCACCCAGCCAGACAGGTTCGGCGGAGAACCCGGTCACCATCAACTACACCTGGTGGGGCAACGATGACCGCGCCGAGCGCACCCGCAAGGCGATCGCGCTGTTCGAAGCAAAAAACAAGGACATCAAGGTCAACGGCAACTTCACCGACTTCGCCGGCTACTGGCAGAAGCGGGCCACGGAAGCTGCCGGCGGCGGCCTCCCCGACGTGATGCAGTGGGACCTGTCCTACCTCCGGGATTACGGCCAGCGTAACCAGCTCCTGGACCTGGGCACCGTCAAGATCAACACGGACGCCTTCGACAAGTCACTCCTGCCCTCCGGCCAGATCCGGGGCAAGACCTACGGCATCCCCACCAGCACCAACGCCTTCGCCGTCTACTACGACCCCGCGAAGCTCGCCTCACTTGGAATCGCAGAGCCGGACGGCACCTGGACCTACAAGGAATACAACGACTTCCTGGCCGAAGTCGGAGCCAAGGGCAACGGCGCTCTCTTCGGCGGCACCGACTACACCGGCGTCTGGTGGATGTTCAACATCTGGCTTCGCCAGAACAACATCCAGGCCTTCACCGAGGACGGCAAGCTCGGCTTCAGCAAGGACGACCTCAAGAAGTGGTGGAACCAGGCAGCAGCCCTCCGCGGCACCCCTGCCATCGTTTCCGAAGAGCGCGTCACCCAGCTCGCCCCCAAGTCACCCTTCGGCTCGAATGTGACCGCCACGGAAGTCACCTGGGATAACTTCATGGCCGGTTACCTCGGTGACAGCGGCGCCAAGGAGCTCAGGCTCGTTCCGGTTCCCTCCGATGACAAGGACAACCTGGGCCTGTTCCTCAAGCCGTCCATGCTGATGGTGGCCAGCGCCAAGACCAAAAACAAGGACGCCGCCGCCCGGTTCATCGACTTTATGGTCAACGACCCCGAAGTAGGCCAGATCTTCAAGACCTCCCGCGGCGTTCCGGCGTCCAAGACCCAGCGCGACGGCACCACGTTTGAAGGCACTGACAAGCTGGTTGTTGACTACGAGAAGTCCATTGAGAAATACCTCAAGGACGCTCCGGAACCGCCCATCGTCGGTTTCGGCACGCTGGAAGCCTCCTTCAAGCGGGTCAGCTCTGACCTGAACTACGGCAAGCTCACCATTGACGGCGCGGCTGACGCGTGGTTCAAGGAAGCCGAAGACCTCATCAAGCAGAACGCCTGAGCAGCGTATTGTCTGCCCGACGTTCACAACTGACGGATTGAACTCGTGACTCAAAGCCCAACCCTGAGCAGGCGTTCGGCGTCGCCGTCCGCTCCCGCTCCGCGCAAGTCAAAGCGGAGCGGGGCGGACGCCCGCGCCGGCTACTCCTTCCTGCTGCCCTGGCTGCTGGGATTCATCGTCCTGACCCTGGGCCCGATGGTTTCCTCGCTGTACCTGTCCTTCACCAACTACAACCTTTTCGATCCGCCCAAATGGATCGGGCTGGACAACTACGCCACCATGTTCCAGGACGAGCGGTTCCTGCAGTCGGTGGGCGTGACGGTGGGCTATGTGGTCTTCGGAACCCCGCTGAAGCTCGCGGCGGCCCTCGCGGTGGCGATGCTGCTGAACAGCAAGCGCAAGGGCCAGGGCTTCTACCGCTCCGCGTTCTACGCCCCGTCCCTGATCGGCGCGTCCGTGTCCATCGCGATCGTCTGGAAGGCGATGTTCGGCGATTCCGGTCCGGTGGACCAGGGTCTGTCCTTCTTCGGGATCAACCTCGGCGGCTGGGTAGGCAACCCGGCCATGACCATGCCGATGTTCATCCTGCTGACCGTGTGGCAGTTCGGTGCCCCGATGGTGATCTTCCTCGCCGGCCTGAAACAGATCCCCGCGGACCTGTATGAAGCGGCATCGATGGACGGTGCCGGCCCGGTTCGGAAGTTCTTCAACATCACCTGGCCCATGCTCTCCCCGGTGGTCTTCTTCAACCTGCTGATGGAAACCATCCACGCGTTCCAGATCTTCAGCTCGGCGTACATCATTTCCAACGGTGAAGGCGGCCCGGCCGGCTCCACCCTCTTCTACACCCTCTACCTGTACCTGCGCGGCTTCAGCGACTTCCGGATGGGTTATGCCTCGGCGATGGCCTGGCTGCTCCTGATCGTCGTCGGCCTGATTACCCTGGTCATCTTCCGCACGTCCAAGTCCTGGGTCCACTACAGCGGTGATTCGAAATGACAACTATGGCAACCCCCAAGCATTCGGCCCCGATGCTCCAGATGCAGGACTACAACCCGACGTCGGAATCCACGGGCACCAAGCGCGCCAAGAGCGTGGCCTTCCATGCCGTAGCCCTGGCCCTGACCGGCGTGGTGCTCTACCCGGCGCTGTGGATGATCGCCTCGTCCTTCAAGCCGAACGCCGAAATCGGTGGCACCAACACCTCGCTGTGGTCGAACAACTTCAGCTTCGATAACTTCGTCACGGCGATGGACGGGATCGGCGGGGTGACCACCCTGCAGTTCTTCACCAACTCCCTGATCCTGGCCATCGGCGCTGTGGTGGGAACCGTCCTCTCCGCGTCCGTCTCGGCCTATGCCTTCGCCCGGATCAAGTTCCCCGGCCGCAGCATCTTCTTCGGCATGATGATCGCCACCTTGCTCCTGCCCTTCCACGTGGTGATCATCCCGCAGTACATCATCTTCAACCAGCTCGGCCTGGTAGACACCTACATCCCGCTGCTGATCGGCAAGTTCCTGGCGGCGGATGCCTTCTTCGTCTTCCTGATGGTCCAGTTCATGCGCAACCTCCCGGCCGAACTGGACGAGGCGGCGCGCATCGACGGCGCCGGCCACGTACGGATCTTCTGTTCCATCATGCTGCCGCTGATGAAACCGGCGCTCATCTCGACCTCGATCTTCTCCTTCATCTGGAGCTGGAACGACTTCCTGGGCCCGCTGCTGTACCTGAACACCCCCGAAAAGTACCCGCTGCCGTTGGCCCTGCGCCTGTTCGTGGACCAGACCCAGAGCTCGGACTACGGCGCCATGATCGCCATGTCCGTCCTGGCCCTGCTCCCGGTGCTGATCTTCTTCCTCGTGTTCCAGCGCTACATTGTTGAAGGCGTCTCCACCCAGGGCCTCAAGGGCTGACGGATACAGAAAATGAGCATCATGGACAGCACCACACCCGCATCCGGCCATAACGAACCCATCCCGGTAAACCGCTTTGCCCTGTTTTCCGAGACCCTGCTGGCCGGGCTGCTGGTGCTGGTGCTGTCCATCCCGCTGGTCACCATCCCCGCCGCGTACGCGGCCGGAATCGTCCACCTGGAGCGGCACCTCGCCGGCCGCGACGATTCCCTGCGCGGCCTCCGGGGCACGTTCCGGGCCGCCCTCCCGGGCAGCTGGAAGCTGGGAATCACGACGGCGGGAGCCGCCGTCGTGATTGTCCTTAACCTGTTGCTCGCAACGGTGGGTCAGCTGCCGGGCAGCTCGGTTGTCCTTCCGGCTACGCTGATCCTGGCGGCGGCCGGAGCGGTCCTGCTCCTGCGAACGGCAGCTGCCTGGTCCGGTGTGGCCGGCGAGGAATCAGACGGCGGGGAATCCTCCGCCCCGGCAACCTGGTCCGCGGCCCTCGGCACCGCCAAGGCACTCTCGCTGCGTGACTGGACAGGCTCGTTCCTCCTTGCGGCGGCGCTGTTCGCGTCCGTGGTTTTTGTCTGGATGCTCGTGGCCCTGTTTGTGGTGGTGCCCGGCATGCTGATCCTGGCTGCCGCCGCCGTCAAGATGCGGTCCAGCCGCGCCTAGCCTTTCTCTGCATTTTCCCTTTACTACCGAGTTGAGCCAGACGTGTCTTCCGACAGCCCGAAGTCCGCAGAATCCCTTCATACCTCCCAAACTCCGGTCCGCTGGTACCAGCCGCTGACGCAGCACAACTACCGCCTGTTCATGGGCATGACCTTCGCCGGCAGCATGGGCGTGTGGATGCAGAGGCTGGCCCAGGACTGGCTGGTGCTGCAGCTCACCGGGAGTCCGGCCGCCGTCGGGATCGCCGTGGCGCTGCAGTTCCTGCCGATGCTGGTCATCGGTCCGCTGAGCGGCCTGCTGGTGGACATGTTTCCCAAGCGCAGCGTCATGATGGTGTGCCAGTCCGTGATCGCGCTGCTGGCCCTGGGGCTGGCGGTCTGGGACGCCGGCGGAAACATCACCGTGTGGGCGGTGTACGGAAGCTGCATTGCGCTGGGAGTGACGTCGGCCGTCGACGGTCCGGCGCGCCAGGTTTTCATCAACGAGGTGGTGGGCGACGCCGGGCTGAGGCCGGCCATCGGCGTCAACAACGCGATCGGCCAGTTTGGCGCCATGGTGGGACCGGCCGTCGGCGGAGTGGTGATCGCCCAGGCCGGATCCGCCGCCGCCTTCGCCGCGAACGCCCTGCTTTCCGTGCTTGTGCTGGTCTTGATCGCCGCCGTCCGGCCGGCACTCCTGCATCTCACAACGCCTGCGTCCCGGGGACGCGGCCAGCTGCTGGCCGGCTTCGGGTACGTCCGGGAACGGCCCTCGCTGCTGCTGATCATCGTCCTTGCCGGCCTGCTGGGGGCCTTTGGCATGAACGGTCCGGTGGTGCTGACGGCCTTCGCCGAGCGGGTGTGGCGCAACGGTGCGGCGGGGTTCGGCATGTTCAACACCGTGGGTGCCGTCGGCGCCCTGGCCGGTGCGCTGCTCGCCGCGCGGCTGAGGACCATGGGCCGCAAGGGAATCGTGGCCGCAGCCGCACTCTTTGGGCTTTCGCAGCTGGTTGCCGCGCTGATGCCCAACCTGCTGGCTTTCACTGTGATGCTTGCTGTGGTGGGCTTGATGACCTTGGTCTTCCTCACGAGCGCAGCCACGGCCGTGCAGGTGGAGGCCGGCCCCGAAGTCCGGGGGAGGGTGATGGCGCTTTACCTGCCGCTGCTGCTGGGAGGGCATGCTTTGGGCGGCTTGCTGGCGGGCTGGCTGACAGAGGAATTTGGTGTGCGGACAGGCCTGGTGGTCACCGGTGCGCTGGCGATGCTGTCCGCCGCCGTCGTCGGGCTTCTGTTGTGGCTGAATTCGAGGCGGGTGCGGAACTGGCAGTCCTGTGAGGAAAAGTAACTTTGTGTGAGTTCTTGACGCGTGGTGCGGCTCACATCTAGTCTGTGAGAAAGCGGTTTCTGAGACGCTCCCGACTGCCAGATCAAAGGACCAACGAATGCTTTCACGCGCCCGAAAATCCAGAATTCCCAAAGTTGCGGCTGCCATGGCCGTCCTGGCGCTGGCCCTTTCGGGCTGCGCCGGAAGCTCGCCGGCTGCCTCCGACGGACCGGTCACCCTGCGTTTCAGCTGGTGGGGCTCCGATACGAGGCACAAAATGACGGAAAAGCTGATTGCGGCCTTTGAAGCGGAAAACCCCAACATTAAGATCAAGGGCGAGTACGGCGACTGGTCCGGCTACTGGGACAAGCTGGCCACCCAGGTTGCCTCGCAGGACGCCCCGGACATCATCCAGATGGATGCCCAGTATCTTGGGGAATACGCAGAACGCGGGGCCCTGCTGGAACTCAAGGACGTGGATCTGTCCAAGTTCGACCAGGCCGCCGCGGATGCCGGCAAGACGGACAAAGGGCAGTTCGCCGTCACGGCGGGCATGAATGCACTGGTGGTCCTGGCCAATCCCGCGCTGCTGTCCGCCAGCGGAGTATCGCTGCCTGATGACTCAAGCTGGACCTGGGATGACTACAGGAAAACCGCAGCGGACATCACCAGCAAGAGCAAGGACGGCATCTACGGGTCAGGGGGCGTGGTGGGTGATGCCTCCTTCAACCTCTGGATGCGCCAGCACGGGAAGTCCCTGTTCACCAACGACGGCGGCCTGGGCTTTGACGAGGCCGATGCCACGAAGTACTTCGAGATGCAGGCCGGTCTGCGGGACGCCAAGGCAGTTCCGCGTGCGTCCGTCTTGACCGAAGAGGCCAGCGCACCGCTGGACCAGCAGGGCCTGGCAACGAACCGCTTCGCCATGGGCTGGGTGTGGTCCAACCAGCTGGGCGCGCTGACCAAGGCGTCAGGGCAAGCGCTGGAAATCCACCGTCCGCCGAGTGTGGAGGGCGACGCCATGAAAGCCGAGCAGTTCTACAAGGCTTCGCAGTTCTGGTCCGCCAGTTCCCGGACCAAGCATCCCGCGGAGACCCAGAAGTTCATCGACTTCCTGGCCAACAGCGTCGAAGCCGGCGAGATCGGGCTGGCAGACCGCGGCATCCCGGGAAATTCGGACGTTCGCGCGGCCGTGGGCCCGAAGCTAACGCCCACGGATGCGCTGACGGCAAAGTTCATCAATGATATTGCCGATGAAGTAGGGGAGGCCCCTGCCGTGCCTCCCGCCGGATCCAGTTCGGTCTCCGAAGTCCTGACCCGGTACGCCACCGAGGTGCACTTCAGCAGGATTTCCCCGCAGGACGCGGCGAAGAAGTCGATCGAGGAGATCAAGAGCTCGCTTAACTAGGCGAGGCAGGACCCTCCAGAAACGGACCCTCCAGAAACGGACGACGCCGGATGCGAACCGCATCCGGCGTCGTTCGTCGTTTCCGTCAGTTTTCGTCGGAGGACGTGAAGGTCCAGGTTCCTGCGTGGATCCTGAAGTCACGCGAACCCACGACGGCGGGCTCCTCCGTCGGCCCCTGGATCCGGTAACGTCCGGCAGGGAGTCTGACGGTGGCGGTGACGCCCGCGGGAACCGTGCACTCCAGCTGCATTCCTGTGGCGGTCCGCCGCCAGGCGACTTCAACTGCGCCGTTGGGCAGCGGGACGCTTCCTTTGGCTTGTTCGAGGCGGCACACCGGCGGTTCGATGACCACTTCGCTGCCTCCCGGAACACTCACGCGGACCCCGAGCAGGAACTCCAGGATTTCCTTCACCACTGAGGCGGACCAGGCGTGCGACTGGCTGTAATCCGTGCAGTCCACCAGTTCCCAGGCCTCCCAGGTGAAGCTGGCACCGGACTCCAGGAGCCGTGCCCAGCCGGGCTGGTTTGGGTTTGTCAGCAGATCAAGGACAGCGTCCGTCAGCCCCTCCGACAGCAGTGCCCCCACCAGCCGGTGCACGGTCATGGGCCCCTGCCGCATGCCCTGGCCTGCGATCCGCTGCGCATCTGCCGCTGAAAACGCAGGATCGGTGATCCCCAGGGACAGCGGGAAGGAAGTGGCGTGCTGGGACGCGTGGGAGCTGGGTGTGCCGTCGGCGTGCAGGCCGTCCACCATCACGCCGCCCACCCGCAGGCGCGTGCGGATGGTTTCCGCGAGCGCCCCGGCGTGCCCGGCGTACCGGACGGCCGCGTCCTCCTGGCCGGCCAGGCTGCACAGCCGGGCCGTGGACATCAGGGCGGAGTACGCCTGCGCGTTGACCGTGGTCTTGGCAGTGCAGTCCATGTCGTAGCCGAAGCGGCCGGGCGCCGGCCAGTCCACAATGCCGTGGACGTAGGGGCCGGAGCCTCCGCCGAGTTCGGTGACCAGTCCCGCCGTCGGGCCTTCCGTGGCGACGTAGCGCAGGGCATAGTCGGCGGTGGCGCGGAGGTGCGGGAGCAGTTCCCTGACCAGGCCGAGGTCTCCGGTGCGGAGGTGGTATTCCTCGGCCCACTCCGGCATCATGAGCGAAAAGTCGGGGATGTCCCTTTTCCCGTCGCCGTTGGGGTAAACCGCGTTGTAGCGTCCCAGGTCTTCGCCGGCGGTCCAATAGCGTCCGGCTGACCAGCCGAATTCCCGGAGTGCCTGGGCTGTGTAGGCGTGCTCGCCGAACAGGGCCATGGTGGCGTAGGAGATGTTGACGGCGTCGGCCAGGAACTGGCCTTTTTCCCTGGTGGGCGTGTCCACGAACTGCTCCTGGACCCCGTACAGCGCAGAATCGCGGAGCAGCCCGAAGACTGCGTCCAGTGTGGGGTCGGAGCTGCTGAAGGAGCCCTCGTGCGGGTGCCGGCCGTGGATCACGACGGCGCCCACCCGGGACAGCTCGGTCGCGTCCACGCCGGGAAGTTCCAGATACCGGAAGCCCAGATGCACGGTGGTGCGGAACTGCTGCGGGCCTTCTGCCTGGGTGTAGGGGAAGGACATGTCGGTGTTCTGGCTGGCGGTCTTGCCCCGGTCCACCCGGCCGTCTGAATCCAGGAGGTAACCGGCACGGATCATCAGGGTTCGCCCGGCCACGCCGGAGCGGAAGTCCACCTCCGGGCGTGCCGGGATGACCCGGCCGAAGTCCGCCACGAGGGTTCCATCCGCGGCGGTCAGGAAGGCCTTCGGGGCAACAAACTCCTCGGACAGGGAGGTGCGCCGGGCGTGCAGCGCGGGGAATTCCGGGACAGGGTGCGGGCCGTAGCTGAGTGCCGGCGGCATGTCCTGACCGGCATCCAGGGCGGCCGCCGCCTGGCCGTCGAGGTGCTCCACGGGATCGCCCTCATCGTTCCGGTAGCCCGCTTGCCGGTACGGGGCCTCGGCGGCGGTCCAGTCCGGGCCGGAGCCGAATACCTCGCGGCGCCCGTCCGTGTAGTCCACGCTGAGGCGGACCAACAGCCCGGGAACGCCGGCGGCCCTGCCCTGGCCGGGGCCGTACCAGTGCAGCAGGGCGGTGAGGGGAATCGCGACGGGCCGCTGTTGGGCCAGCCGGCCGGGCATGCTGGGCTGGCCCGGCCGTTTCTGCGCACCCGGGGAGTGCGCCGCGAGCAGCGCGGTGACATCGGCGGCGTCGTAATATCCCTCGCCGGGGTAGCCGAAGGAGGTGGTGCTGAGGCAGGCAGTGCCGTCCAACGCCACCTGCGCATGATGGCTCGCAGCCACAAAGAGCCGTGCCCGGGCAACAGTTCCCGTGATCGGGACGGTGCTGCGGAAGAGCGTCCATTCATCGGGCTGCCGGTGCGCCGTGGTGCGTGCCCAGTGGCCCAGGAACGCCCGGGCCTCTTCCGGGCCGGCGCTGAATCTGTGGTCGAGCAGTACGTTGCCGACGGCTTGATTCGTGTCAGCGGGGGCGCGGTCAGTAATCCGCAGCGAGGCGTACTCGGCCTGGCTGCGGGGACCCTGATGCAGTGCGAGCCGACCCTCGAAGCCGGCGGGGAGCGGCTCGTTGACGGTGAGCAGCTCAACGCCGTCGAGGCTGACGGTGATGGTGGCGCCGTCGTCGGAGACGGTCAGGTCCTGCCACGTGCCGGGGACCAGGTCCTTGCCGGGGAGTCGTTCCTGGCCGGCCACGGCGTGGCGCTCCACCTGGGCGCTGGCAAGCACATCGGTGGCCGGCGTGGCAGGGGAGGGGATTTCCCATTCCGGGGCGCGCCGGAGCACCACGTTGCCTGCCGTGTTCAGTTCCAGCAGCAGTCCCGTTCCGGCTCCGGTGCTGCGGAGGAGGAGCCCGGCCCACCCCATCACCGGCCGGAGGCGGGCCGCCAAAGTGAACTGGCGGAGGGGTGGGCTGGGGACGGGGAGGAAGGGTGAACCGGCAACCCGGAGGGCACCGTCCAGGATCTCCAGGGGAGCCCGGCCGCCCGGCGCACGGTGGATCCAATGGGCGCCCCACCCGGTGTCGGAGAGTCCGGTGCCGAATGACACGGCTTCGGACCAGGTGCCAGGGTTTCCGGCGGCGTCGCTCACCCGAACGCGCCAGCTGTAGTCCGCGTCCTCGGCCAGTTCAGGACCGCCGTAGGGGATCCCGGATTGGCGGGATGAGGGGATGGGTCCTGAGTGCCAGACCTCCGCTCCGGACGAATCCTCGACGGCGATTTCGTAGCCTGTCTGCCGGGCCGCGGCGGGGTCGGCATCCTCCGGCTGGCTTAGTCTCCAGCCAAACACGGGGCACGGCGATGCCGTGAGGCAGGACGCCAGGCCGTCGGTCAGCAGGCCGGCCGCCTGCAGTTCCCCTTGGCGGGTCATGGTGGGAGGTGTTTCCTGCCGAGGGAACGTACCCATCAGGATGCGGTTCCCTGTCCGGCCGGTGCCCGCAGCGCGGACGCGGGCACTGCTGAAACGGCCCAGGGCAGTCCGATCTCGCTGAAGGTTGCGTGCTCCCGCGTGGCACGCTCCAGGGCGCCTTCGATGCCGATGACCACGGCGTGGGCCGCGTCGCCGTCGCCCTCCCAGCGCAGGTACTGCCGCCCGATTGGTGTGGGCGCCGGTGCCGTCCGGATGGCTTCGAGGACCAGCATAAAAGCGCCGCTGTCCGTGATGGGGCTGATGAGTTCCCTGCCTTCGCGGCGGTGCGCAAGCAGGTTCTCTGTGAGGTCGTCCCGGCCGAAGACCTGCTCGGTCTCACCGGCAGCGGTGGTCACGGTGAGGCGGTCTTCGGTGTAGTGGAACACGGCTGTGCCCGCCGAGCCGTGCAGCGTGACATAGGGCTCCACGGATTCGCTGGCGCAGAGGGTCAGGGCGCAGGTGATGGGCAGCCCCGTTGCGGTGCGGACCCGGATCACGGATGTGTCGTCAGATTCGATGTCGTTGGCGCGGTACAGGTCTGTTTCCACCGACGCAACGTCGGCTGTGGTCCGGGCGCCGGCGATGCGCAGCGCGGTGGCCACGGCGTGGGCCAGGGGATTGGTGGCGACCCCGTCAACCACGTCGATGCCGTCAATGCTCCGCTTCCCGGCCCAGCGGGAGCGCTTGTAGTAGGCCCGGTCGCGGACCCAACGGCCGGTTGCCGAGATGCCTTCGAGGGTGCCGATGGCGCCGCTGGCGACGAGTTCCTCGAGGGCCGCCAGTGCGTGCGAGCCCAGGCTCTGGAAACCGATCTGCACGCTGCGCCCGGACGCCTGCGCGGCGTTACACAGGGTGTTGAAGTCGGCCAAGGAAGCGACCGGGGGCTTCTCGAGATAGAGGTCCGCTGTTGTGGCCAGGGCGGCGAGGCCCAGCGGGGCGTGGGTCTGGATGGGGGTGGCCACGATGATCACGTCCAGGTCGGGGGTGCCCGCCAGTAGTTCGGTGAGTCCCGGGAAAACGGCGGCTGTATCGGGCACGGATCCAGGCGCCGGCGGCTGGGGATCGGCTACCGCTACGAGTTCGACGACGCCGGCGGCCTGCAGCCGTTCAAGGTTGCCCAGGTGGTGGGTGCCGAAGCCGTGGACGCCTACCAGCGCCACCCTTGCCGCTGGTGCCGAGTGTCCGGCGTGTCCGTGATGGCCGGACTGTGACGCGGCGGAAGGTGATGTTGCCATGGGGCTCCGTTCCTGCCCCGGAGGACACTAAGATTGGGCAAGCGCTTTCCCGAGTCCAGTGTGCGGCATAACCATGGTGATAGTCCAGTGCGTGTTGCAGGCTGCGATTACATGCCCAGCGGCGCTGCCCAGTTGCCATTCCGGCCGCCGCTGCTGCCTTCCTGGTACTTACCGCAGCGTGCGCAGCGCCGGTAGCGGCCGCCGTCGTCCGTGGTTTTGATGTGCCAATCGTGGCGCAGATTCATCTTGCAGAGCAGGGTTTTTAGCATGACGTTCTCCGATCCACTAGCGCTGTCATCAGTCGGGCCTGATGTTCTGGTTGAGGCTGAAGAAATTCGTGGGATCGTACATGCGCTTGAGTGACTTGAGCCGGTCGTACTTGGCAGCACCATAAGCGTGCCTGACACGTTCCTCGCCCTCTTCCATCAGGAAGTTCACATAGACGCTGGTGTGGTGGGGCGCCAGGGCAGACCAGTAGTCGCGGGCCCACTGGCGCTCGGCGGCGAAGCCGTCGGCGGTCTTGCTGTTGCCGTTGATGTTGAACGTGAACCCGGCCTGGCGGCCATTGAAGGCTGTGGCCTCATCATCGATCCGCCCCACCGCGCCGCCCATCTGCCACAGGGCGATGCTGGTGACCGGCGAGGTAATGTGGCTGCCGTGCTCGGCCACGATGTCGATGACCTCGTCGCTGAGGGCTGCAACGTCACAGGACCTGACGTAGTAATGCCAGCCGTGCGGGAAGGACGGATCGAAGGTGCTTTGATGCTCCAGGAACGGCTTTGGCCGGCAAAAGTCGAGCACGGGCGAACCGAACTCCTTGAGCGGCCGCAGGACCTGTTCGCCCTCCTCAACCGGGCCCGCGTAGCAGGCGGTGACCCCAAGGACGAGCTTGCCCACCAGCTCGGGCGGCACGATCGGCAGCGCCGGTGCCCTGCGCTGCACGGCGATGGTCATCAGCTCGTCGGGGCAGTCCGCGATCCAGTCACGGTAAAACCGCAGCACCTCCGGCGCATCCTCCATCGGCCAAAAGACCGGCCCGGCCATAACGTACGGACCCAAGGAAACAAGCCGGAACTCGAAGTCGGTGACAATGCCGAAGTTCCCGCCGCCACCCCGCACGCCCCAGAAGAGGTCGGCGTTTTCGTTCTCGCTTGCCTTGACCAGCTCGCCGTCGGCGGTGACCACGTCCACAGACAGCAGCTGGTCAATGGTGAGCCCGTGCTTGCGCATGACCCAGCCGATGCCACCGCCGAGGGTCAGGCCCGCCACCCCGGTGTGGGTCACGACTCCAGACGGGACAGCGAGACCGAACTCCTGCGTCTCCCGGTCGAGCTCGCCGAGCAGTACGCCGGCCTGGACGCGCGCCGTCCGCGCCTCGGGGTCCACCCGGATGCCCTTCATAGGCCCGAGATCGATGAGCATTCCGTCATCGCACACTGACAGCCCGGGGAAGCTGTGGCCGCCTCCCCGCACGGCGACCCGCAGGTCCTGCGTGCGGGCGAACCGGATGGCAGCTCGCACGTCTGCGACGCCGGTACAGCGGGCTATCAGTGCGGGACGGCGGTCAATCGACCCGTTCCACACCTTGCGGTGCTCGTCGTAGCCGGCATCAACAGGGCGGACGACTGCGCCCCGAAAGGATGCCTGTAATTCATCGACAGCAGCGCCGTCGATCTCCGTGCTTTGCGTCATTGGAATCACGGACCTCTCGCTTCTTCCAGCAGAGTCCCACCGTTGGCACGAACTCGCAAGGGGAAATTGCGGTGGCGTGGGCGCCCCCGTCCGAGGCAGGCTGAGCCGCTAGCTGACCGCCTTCTTCACGAGCTCGACGATTCTTGCCTCGTCTGCGGCCGTGAGCTTGGTCAGGGCATAGGAGGTGGGCCACATGTTGCCGTCGTCGAGGTTTGCGGGGTCGCTGAATCCGAGCGTCGCGTACCTTGCTTTAAATTTGTCCGCGGGCTGGAAGAAACAGACCACCTTGCCGTCCTTGGCGTACGCAGGCATTCCGTACCAGGTCTTCGGCGCGAGCTCCGGCGCGTTGTCCGTGATGATGGAATGCAGCCGTTCGGCGATGGCGCGGTCCGGGTCCGACATCTCGGCGATCTTCCCGAGCACATCGCTTTTGCCATCGGGCTTGGCGGCGCGGGCCCCTTTTCCCGATGCAGCCTTGAGCTCCTGGGCCCGTTCCTTCATTGCGGCGCGCTCGTCCGCATCGAAGCCGTCGTACGGCTTGGTGCTCGTGCCGGCCTTGTTCGTGTCCGTCATTGCAGTTTCCTTCCTTGGCGGTCTCTTGGGGTCCACGCTAGTGTCCGGGCGTCAAGGAGGCTTCTCCAGAACTGCTCGAATCCGGAGCTGCAGGAAGCGGAGGCCCTTAGCCGGCGGAGGATCCCTTCGCCGGGGCGGTGCTCTGGCGCACCACCAGTTCGGGAGTGAAGATGACCGCCCGGTGCTTTGGAGTGTCGGACTCGAGTTCCTCGGCCAGTAGCTCGATGGCCGTGCGCCCCAATGCTTCGGTGGGCTGCCGGATGGAGGAAAGGGGTACCACCGCGGAGATCGCGAAGTCGATGTCGTCGTAGCCGATCAGGGCGATGTCCTCAGGAATCCTCAGGGTGTGGGTCATGGTCAGCGACTGCATCACGCCTAGTGCCAGCAGGTCGTTGGCGCAGAAGATGCCGTCCGGCAGGTCCCCGCGCTTCACCAGCATGTTGCCCACGCTCCGGCCGGCCAGCACGGTCTGGCCGTCGGAATCCAGGACCTCCAGCGTGGCATCGGGTTCCTCCTCCACGGCACGTTCCGCGCCCTGGAGCCGGTCCGCCACCTGGCGGATGGAGGTGGGGCCGCCCACAAAGGCGAGCCGACGGCGGCCGGTGTCCAGCAGGTGCCGGGCAGCGAGGTAACCGCCGGCGTCGTCGTCCACTGAGACGGAGCTGTACTTGGTCTGATCGGCGAGCCGGTCCACCAGGACGGTGGGGACACCGCGCTCACGGAGCAGATCCAGCCGGTCGGTGATGTCGCCGACCGGGGAGATGAGGAGGCCCTGCACGCGCTGCTCCTGGAACAGGTCGATGTAGTTTGATTCCCGGCCGGCGTTGTGGCCGCTGTCGCCCAGCAGCACGGCGCTGCCCAGGAGGGCCGCGGCATCTTCGGCGGCCCGCACCACCGACGTGAAGAACGGGTTGCCGACGTCGAGGACGATCAGCCCGATGGTCCGGCTATGGCCGGCGCGCAACTGGCGGGCGGCATCGTTGCGGACGAAGCCCAGCTCATCTATGGCCCGCTGCACCCGCTCCTTGGTCCGCTGCGAAACCCTGTCCGGGTAGTTCAGGACATTGGAGACAGTGCCCACTGCAACGCTGGCGTGGTTGGCGACGTCCTTGATGCTGGCTGAGCGATTCATGATTCTCCGTGCTTATATGCCCTGTGCGGCACTTTTCCCGTAGTTCCGGATGTGGTCTGGAAATTGCTTGACACCCAGTTGACTTCAAGAGTACTTTGAATCGTAACAATGAAACGATTCAAAGTTTGGAAAGTTCAGGGGAGTCGCAGATGAGGGCGTGTTTCCGCTCCTCGGTCCAGCCAGGGCTGATCGACGAATACCGGCGCCGGCATGCTGCCGTGTGGCCGGAGATGCTCCGTGCGTTGAATGACGCCGGCTGGAACAACTACTCGCTGTTCCTGGGCAAGGACGGGCTCCTGGTGGGCTACGTCGAGTGCGACGATTTCGACGCCGTCCGGGCGCGGATGGCGCTGACTGAGGTCAATGCCCGCTGGCAGGCCGAGATGGCCACGTTGTTCAACAACCCGGACCAGGCGCCCGACGAAGGGTTCCAGGTCCTTGAGGAAGTCTTCAATCTTGATGATCAGCTCGCGGCGGCGGAGTCCACTAGCAGCTGAGGCAAGGGCCCCGGTTGGCGGGCCGCAGGAATCACAGCACCAAGAACCACGGCACAACAGGCCACAGCACAACAGACCACATCACTACAGACCGGGAAGAAACCACCATGAATGACGTAGCAACGGCGCTGGGCAGGCTCGGGGAGCTGGCCATCGAGGTCCCCTCGTGGGCCTATGGAAATTCGGGCACGCGCTTTAAGGTGTTCGGCACGCCGGGTACCCCTCGGACGGTGCAGGAGAAGATCGCAGACGCGGCCAAGGTGCACGAGCTCACCGGCCTTGCCCCGACGGTGGCCCTGCATATCCCGTGGGACAAGGTGGATGACTACGCCGCCCTCAAGGAGTACGCGGCCGGTCTCGGAGTGGGCCTGGGCACCATCAACTCGAACACGTTCCAGGATGACGAGTACAAGTTCGGTTCCCTGACGTCCTCGAACGGGTCGGTGCGCCGCCGGGCGATCGCCCATCACCTGGAGTGCATCGAGATCATGCATGCCACGGGCTCGCAGGATTTGAAGGTCTGGCTGGCGGACGGCACCAATTACCCGGGCCAGGACGATATGCGCGGGCGTCAGGACCGGTTGGCGGAGTCGCTGCGGGAGATCTATGCGGGCCTGGGCGAGAACCAGCGCCTGGTGCTGGAGTACAAGTTCTTCGAGCCGGCTTTTTATCACACCGATGTTCCGGACTGGGGCACTTCCTACGCGCAGACCCTGGCTTTGGGTGAGAAGGCGATGGTCTGCCTGGACACCGGCCACCACGCGCCGGGCACCAACATCGAGTTCATCGTGATGCAGCTGCTGCGCCTGGGCAAGCTGGGCTCCTTTGACTTCAACTCCCGCTTCTACGCCGACGATGACCTGATCGTGGGGGCGGCCGATCCGTTCCAGCTGTTCCGGATCATGTACGAGGTCATCCGCGGCGGCGGCTTCGGGAAGGATTCCGGTGTGGCCCTGATGCTGGATCAGTGCCACAACCTCGAGGAGAAGATCCCGGGCCAGATCCGCTCGGTCCTGAACGTCCAGGAAATGACGGCCCGGGCCCTGCTCGTGGACACCGCCGCCCTGGGAGAGGCCCAGCGGTCCGGGGACGTCCTGGCCGCCAACGGCGTGTTCAACGACGCTTTCTACACCGACGTCCGGCCCATCCTGGCCGAATGGCGTGAATCCCGCGGCCTGCCCGCGGACCCGATGGCCGCGTTCAGGGCCAGTGGTTACCAGAAACAGATCAACGAGGACCGCGTCGGCGGCCAGCAAGCCGGATGGGGCGCCTAACAATGACTACGCAGAACACAGCTACGCAGAACACAGACAACACGACTGTTGAAGACCTGATTGCGCGTTCCAACCGCCTCGGCGCGGACAAGCGGAACACCAACTTTGCCGGCGGCAACACCTCGGCCAAGGGCACGGAGAAGGACCCGGTGACGGGTGAGGACGTCCAGCTGCTGTGGGTCAAGGGCTCGGGCGGCGACCTGGGCACACTCAAAGCCGGGAACCTTGCCGTGCTGCGCCTGGACCGGCTGAACGCCCTGAAGAACGTCTACCCGGGCGTTGAACGGGAAGACGAAATGGTGGCCGCTTTTGATTACTGCCTGCACGGCAAGGGCGGCGCCGCGCCGTCGATCGATACCGCCATGCATGGGCTGGTGGACGCCGCGCACGTGGACCACCTGCACCCCGACTCCGGGATCGCCATTGCCACCGCGGTGGACGGCGAGGCGCTGACCTCCAAGGTCTTCGGGGCCAAGGTTCTTTGGGTTCCGTGGCGCCGGCCCGGTTTCCAGCTGGGCCTGGACATTGCCGCGATCAAGGACGCCAACCCGCAGGCCATCGGCACCATCCTGGGCGGGCACGGCATCACCGCCTGGGGCGCCACGTCCGAAGAGGCCGAGGCCAATTCTCTGTGGATCATCGAACAGGCCGAGAAGTACATCGAGGAGAACGGCCGAACCGAACCCTTCGGTCCAAAGCTCACAGGCTACGGTGCCCTGCCGGAAACCGAGCGCCGTGCCAAGGCCGCAGCATTGGCGCCGGTGATCCGCGGGCTGGCGTCCACGGACAAACCGGTCCTGGGGCACTTCAGTGATGACGCCGTCGTCCTTGACTTCCTGGCAGGGGCCGAGCACCCGCGTCTTGGCGCGCTGGGCACGTCCTGCCCGGACCATTTCCTGCGGACCAAGGTCAAGCCGCTGATCCTGGACCTGCCTGCCGATGCCTCTATCCAGGACTCCATCAACCGGCTGAAGGACCTCCACACCGCCTACCGCGCGGACTACCAGGCCTACTACGACCGCCACGCGACCCCGGACAGTCCGGCCCTGCGCGGCGCGGACCCGGCCATCGTGCTGGTCCCGGGCGTGGGCATGTTCTCCTACGGTGCCAACAAGCAGACCGCACGGGTGGCCGGGGAGTTCTACCTCAACGCCATCAACGTGATGCGCGGCGCCGAGGCGATCTCCGCCTACGCACCGATCGAGGAATCCGAGAAGTTTCGGATCGAATACTGGTCACTCGAGGAGGCAAAGCTCGCCCGCCTGCCCAAGCCGAAGTCCCATGCCTCCCGCATCGCGCTGGTGACGGGCGCGGCGTCGGGCATCGGCAAGGCGATCGCCACCCGGTTGGCGTCCGACGGCGCGTGCGTGGTCATTGCCGACCTGAATCTCGAAAACGCGGAAAAGGTCGCCGCGGAGCTCGGCGGACCGGACGTCGCCATCGGCGTCCAGGCGGACGTAACCGACGAAGCGCAGATCGCCGCCGCGATCCAGGAAGCGGTGCTGGCCTTCGGCGGCCTGGACCTGGTGATCAACAACGCCGGCCTGTCCATCTCCAAGCCGCTGCTCGAAACCACCGAAAAGGACTGGGACCTCCAGCACAACGTCATGGCCAAGGGCTCCTTCCTGGTCTCCAAGGCCGCGGCGAAGGTCATGATCGACCAGGACATGGGCGGGGACATCATCTACATCTCCTCCAAGAACTCAGTGTTCGCCGGCCCGAACAACATCGCGTACTCCGCCACGAAGGCAGACCAGGCCCACCAGGTGAGGCTGCTCGCGGCAGAGCTCGGCGAATACGGCATCCGCGTCAACGGCATCAACCCCGACGGCGTGGTCCGCGGCTCCGGGATCTTCGCCGGCGGCTGGGGTGCCAAGCGCGCCGCGGTCTACGGCGTGGACGAGCAGGAACTGGGCAAGTACTATGCCCAGCGGACCCTGCTCAAGCGCGAAGTCCTGCCCGAACACGTGGCCAACGCCGCCGCGGTCCTGACCAGCAACGAACTGTCCCACACCACCGGACTCCACATCCCCGTGGACGCCGGCGTCGCCGCAGCCTTCCTGCGATGAGCAGCGTTCCAACAGCACAGGACACCGCCCCGGCCACCGCCGGGGCGGTGTTCGCCGCCGTCGACATCGGCGCCTCCTCCGGCCGGGTCATCCTGGGACGCGTCACCGGATCCGAAGTGACGCTGGAGACGGTGCACCGTTTCCCCAACGGTGTGGTGGAGCTCGACGGCGGCCTCCGCTGGGATTTCGACGCCCTGTTCGGCGAGGTGCTGGCGGGGCTCGCTGCCGCGGCGCGCGTCGCCGGGGAACACGGCGAGTCGATCGCCAGCATCGGCATCGATACCTGGGCGGTGGACTACGGCCTGGTCAACGCCGCCGGGGAGCTGACGGCGCAGCCCTTCAGCTACCGCGATGACCGCAGCCGCGCCGCCGTCGCGCCCGTGCACCGGAAACTGGACCCTGCCCGGCTTTACGGCACTACGGGGCTGCAGTTCCTGCAGTTCAACACCCTGTACCAGCTGGCCACGGAGCGGGACCTGGACGGCCTGCAGGCGCTGCTGATCCCGGACCTCATCGCGTTCTTCCTGACGGGACAGCGCCGCACGGAATCCACCAACGCCTCCACCACGGGCCTGTTTGACGCCGTCGCGGGGGAGTGGGCCACCGGGTTCCTCACCGCCCTGGGCCTGCCCAAAGACCTGTTCCCGCCGCTGATCGAGCCCGGCGAAACCGTCGGCACCCTGCTGCCGGAGATCGCGGCCAGGGTCGGACTGCCGGCCAGCACCACGGTGGTGGCTGTCGGCTCGCACGACACCGCCTCCGCCGTCGCCGCCGTCCCCGCCGGGCCATCCGCGGCCGATGCGGAGACCTTCGCCTACATCTCCTCCGGCACCTGGTCGCTGGTAGGTCTGGAACTGGATCATCCGGTCCTGACCGAGGCCAGCAGGGCAGCGAACTTCACCAACGAGCGCGGCGTGGACGGCACCATCCGCTACCTGCGCAACATGGGCGGGCTCTGGCTGCTCAGCGAATGCCAGCGGACCTGGGCCGCCGAAGGCCACACCCCGGAACTCACTGACCTGCTGGCCGCCGCAGCGGCGCTGCCCCCGGGCGGCCCGCAGATCAACCCGGACGATTCCGCGTTCATCGCCCCGGACAACATGCCCGAACGCATCCGCGCCACGGTCCGCCACACCGGGGACATCCTGCCTGATAACCCGGCGGCCATCACGCGCTGCATCATGGACAGCCTGGCCACGGGCTACGCACGCACCATCGCGGACGCCGAACGCCTGGCGGACCGCACCGTGGATGTGGTCCACATCGTGGGGGGCGGCTCCCAGAACAGGCTCCTCTGCCAGCTCACGGCCGACACCACGGGCAAGAAGGTGGTGGCCGGGCCGGTGGAAGCGACCGCCGTCGGGAACGTCCTGGTCCAGGCCCGTGCTGCCGGGCACATCAGCGGAGGACTCACGGAACTGCGCCGCCTGGTGGTGTCTTCGCACGAGCTGCAGACGTTCTCGCCGCAGCTCTCCCGCCTGTAACCGCCCGCCACCCAGCAGCAACCACCTTGCGCGAACCACCCAGCGCGAAGGGTACGTGGGGCCCCGGCCGGAGGGCCCCGCGTGTCCCTTCGCGCGCAAAGAAGGCGCCGCCGGGTGGTTTGCGTGACGTAGGATCTCCGATAGCAACCCGACGAGACAGGACCGGACAGCAGCATGCCCCTCTTCGACCTTCCCCTTGACCAGCTCCGCGGCTACACCTCGAGGGTCACGCCGCCCGCCGACCTGCAGACTTTCTGGGACGCCACCCTCAACGAGGCCCGGACGTTCCCGCTCAACGCAACGTTCGAGCCGGTGGAGAACCATTTGGCAGTCGTCGACACGTTCGACGTCACGTTCGCAGGCTACGGCGGCTCACCGATCAAGGGCTGGCTGCACCTTCCGGTGAACCGGAGCGCCGGAACCCCGCTGCCCGTCGTCGTGCAGTACATCGGTTATTCGGGCGGCCGCGGCCTGGTCAACCAGGACACGAAGTGGGCGCAGGCCGGCTATGCGCATTTCATCATGGACACCCGCGGCCAGGGTTACGGCGGGATCCTCGGCGAGACGGCGGATCCGCACCCGTCTGCCGGCGAGGTGGCCTACGCGGGGCTGATGACCAGGGGCTCCGGCAGCCGTGAGGACTACTACTACCGCCGCGTGTACGTGGACGCGTTCCGGGCGGTGGAAGCGGCGCAGTCCCACCCGGGGGTGGATCCGTCGCGGGTGGTCCTGGCCGGAATCAGCCAGGGCGGCGGCATTGTGGTGGCGGTTGCCGGCCTGGTGGCGGGAAGGCTCGACGGCGTCATCGCCGCGCTGCCCGACGTCCCGTTCCTGCAGGACTTCCCCAGGTCCATAGACATCGCGGCCCGCGGCCCCTATCCGGAAATCGCGGCGTTCCTGGGCAGGCACCGGGACCGGTACGAGCCGATGCTCGCGGTCCTGAACTATTTCGACGGCGTCAACCTCGCCCGGGCGGCCACCGCACGGGCCCTGTACTCGGTGGCGCAGATGGACGATGTCTGCCCGCCCTCCACCGTGTTCGCCAGCTTCAACGCCTACGGCAGCGGCTCCGCGGCACAAAAGGACATCGAGGTCTACCGGTTCAACAACCACGAGGGCGGCCAGGAGCACCACTGGATCAGGCAGCTGCAGTACCTCCGCGAGCTCCTGGGCTGACATCGCCTGGCTGGCACCGCGCGAACTGGCAGATAACGACGCCTCCAGACGGATTTGAGGGCGTTATCTGCCAGTTCGCGCAACGTTACGGCCGTGATTTTGCGGCTGTCGCGGCCCGCGGTTATGGTTTGCCTATGACAAACCGTTGGTATGCGTATTTTTCGTTGGCTCTGGAGGAGCCCGCGTCTAACTGACACGCATCCATCTTCCTTCAGAGCCAACAGGGCAGAGATCATTCTCTGCCCTTCGCCATTTCTCCGGCGGGTTCTGATCTGGGCCCGCTTTCCTATCTGGAACAGGACCCGAACATGAGCACCGCGACAGCCACTCCCTCGAAATCCACGTCCAATCTACGCGTCAGCGAATTCACGCCGCTGCCCTCGCCCCAGGAGCTCATTGCCGAGCTGCCCCTGGACGCCCGGGTGACGGACGTCGTCGAGCGTGGCCGCGACGAGGTCCGGGCCATCATGGACGGCGTGGACGACAGGCTGCTGGTCATCGTGGGCCCCTGCTCCATCCACGATCCCAAGGCTGGACTGGAATACGCCCGCCGCCTGGTCAGCCAGGCCGAGAAGCACCGTGACGACCTCCTGATCGTGATGCGCACGTACTTCGAAAAGCCCCGCACGACGGTGGGCTGGAAGGGCCTGATCAACGATCCGCGCCTCGATGGCAGCCACGACATGGTCACGGGGCTCAGGACCGCCAGGGAGTTCCTGCAGCAGGTCACCGCGCTGGGACTGCCCACGGCCACCGAATTCCTGGAACCCATCAGCCCCCAGTACATGGCGGACCTCATCTCGTGGGGAGCCATCGGGGCGCGCACCACCGAGAGCCAGATCCACCGCCAGCTTGCCTCCGGCCTGTCCATGCCCATCGGCTTCAAGAACGGGACCGACGGCGACCTTCAGGTTGCGCTCGACGCGTGCGGCGCCGCCGCTGCCGCCCAGGCGTTCCTGGGGATCGACGGCGACGGCCGGGCCGCGCTGGTGGCCACCGCCGGGAACCCGGACACCCACGTCATCCTCCGAGGTGGACGGAAGGGCCCCAATTACTCAGCGGCCGACGTCGAAAGCGCCTCCGCCAAGCTCGCCGGCAAGGGGCTCAACCCGCGGCTGATCGTGGACGCCAGCCACGCCAACAGCGGCAAGAGCCACCACCGGCAGGCGGAAGTGGCGCTGGAAATCGGCGCACAGCTTGAGGACGGCGGCGAGGCGGCACAGGCCATCGCGGGTGTCATGCTGGAGAGCTTCCTGGTAGGCGGAGCCCAGAACCTCGATGTCACCGAGCATGCGGCGGGCCGGGCGGAACTGGTCCACGGGCAGAGCGTCACGGACGCGTGCATGGACTGGGACGTCTCCGTTTCGGTCCTTGATCAGCTCGCGGCGTCCGCCCGGAAGCGCCGGACCGCTTAATGATTGCCCGGATGACTTTCACTACAGCCCCATGAACCTCTAGAGTATCTAACACATGGTTGGTGGATGGCTCAGCATCGGCACACCGAATATGAATCAAAGCTGGGGTACTGTCGTCATCCATCAGCAAAGGAATAGGGAAATGTCCGCAGAACAGAACTTCTCGAACGCGAAGTTCCTGACCGTGGCCGAAGTGGCCGAGGTCATGCGCGTCTCCAAAATGACCGTCTATCGGCTTGTCCACTCCGGCGAAATGCCCGCCGTGCGTTTCGGCCGGTCGTACCGGGTGCCGGAGAGCGCCGTCGAGCAGTACCTCAAGGGTGCTGTGGTGGACGGGCACTCCGAAACCGCCTGAGCATTACCTGCGGTCAGTGGGCATCGCCAAGAAGCGGTACCCTGTTAAGGAACGTTTTACGTCATTGTAAGAATCTGTCAGTTGTTTCAGTCTGTAGCTCTGTCCACGGACCATTTCCATCAGACAGGTACTGCATCTAGTTTGTGAGGAACTTTCGTGGGTTCAGTTATTAAGAAGCGTCGCAAGCGTATGGCCAAGAAGAAGCACCGCAAGTTGCTTCGTAAGACCCGTCACCAGCGCCGCAATAAGAAGTAGAGATACTTCGACAAGCGTGAAATGCCCGTTGCCTATCCGGCAGCGGGCATTTTTTTGCGTCGGGTGGGGTCGCCACCTGCTGTGCCTCGCCGTCGCTTAGCGTTCAGCCCTGCCCAACCCTCGCAAGCTCGGGCCGGGGCCCGCGGGCTTTCACTGCAGCCGAAAGGCGCTCCTACGGTCGCTGGGCAACCTTCGTCCCGCGTTCGGCCGCGATGCGCTCCTACGCGAGACACAGCAGCTGGCCGGGCCGGGTTCCTAAATCCGGGGGCCGCGGATGCGCGCGAAGCCTTTCCACAGTCCGTAAATTACGCCGCCGGCCGTTGCTGCCTTGAGCCCCAAGGTGGCGGCGCGGCGGCCGGAACGGAAGTCGTAGACCGGCCAGTTATTGTCCCGCGCGTGGCGGCGGAGCCTGGCATCAGGGTTGATGGCTACAGGGTGCCCCACGAGGGTGAGCAAAGGGATGTCATTGTATGAGTCGCTGTAGGCCCAGCACCGCTTGAGGTCCAGGCCTTCGGCGTGGGCCAGGGCCTGCACTGCCACTGCCTTGGCGGAACCGTGCAGGATGTCGCCCACCAGCCGGCCGGTGTACATGCCATCGGCGACCTCGCCCACGGTGCCCAACGCTCCGGTCAGGCCGAGCCTGGTGGAAATGACCGCCGCAACCTCGATGGGGGTTGCGGTAACCAGCCAGACCCGCCGGCCCACGCGCAGGTGCTGCTGCGCCAATGCCTTGGCGCCGGGCCAGATCCTGGACGCGATCATTTCGTCGTAGACCTCTTCGCCCAGGGCCTTGACGTCTTCCACGGTGATGCCCTCGGCGAGCGTGAGGGCGGAGTCGCGGACAGCGTGGACATCGTCCATGTTCTCGCCGCGCGCCACAAATTTGAACTGCTTCCACGCGAACCCCGCAGCCTGTGTCAGGGTGAAGGCGCCGCGCTGGTGCATCTTGCGGGCAACATGGAAGAGGCTGGCGCCCTTCATGAGGGTGTTATCGACGTCGAAAAAGGCGGCTTCGCCGGTCTGCATCAACGCATCCGGCTGGGTCACCACAGCGACGTACTTCTCCTCGGGCATGTCCACGAGTCTAGTCAATACTCGGTGGCCAGGATTTCAGTGCCAGCCCGAGTGCCGGCGCTCGCCCCGGATACCCCCTCCGCCGTACGACCCGCCGTCGGCCGCTGTCCTCTGCCCAGCTCTCTGCCCTGAAGGGCGATACGGTTAATGCATGGCAAAACCCGAGGTAGTCCTCATCACCAAGGCAGACTGTCACCTGTGTGCAGGAGCGCGCGACGCCGTCGGACGCGTTACTGCCTCGCTGGGACTCGGGTGGACGGAACAGCAGGTGGACGAGCTGCCGGAACTGCGTGAGCGGTACGCGGAGGAAATTCCCGTCGTCCTGGTGGATGGAATCCAACGCGATTTCTGGAAGATCGACGAGGCCCGGCTGGAGCGCGTCCTCAAACGCGCCATGGCCCAATAGGAAAGCGGCCCGGAGAATGACATCGGCTTTGTTGGCACCAGCTGCGGGGCTCTAGAGTGGAGTCACGACGCGATGGGATGGAGGGGATAGTGACTTCACTGGATCCATCTCCCCATGCTGTCCAAGGTACAGAGGCTGGCCACAGTGCACAGCCCGTCCACGGCGCCGAATCCACCAAGCAAATACCGCCCGCAGCAGTGGCCCGGCTGACCATCTACCTGCGCGCCCTTAACACGCTGCTGTCCGACGGCGTCGAACGGGTATCTTCGGAATCGCTGGCGGAAGCGTCAGGAGTGAGCTCGTCAACCCTTCGCAAGGACCTTTCCTATGTGGGTTCCTACGGCACGCGCGGAGTGGGCTACGAAGTGCAGTACCTTAGCCGTCACATCTCCGCGGCCCTGGGGCTGACCCACGACTGGAAGGTCGCCATTGTTGGCGCGGGTAACCTCGGCAAGGCCCTGGCCCGTTACGGCGGCTTCGAGTCCCGCGGGTTTGACGTCGTGGCAATTTTCGACGCCGACCAGATGGTGGTGGGCAATGAAGTGGGCTGGCTGCGCGTCAGCGACTCTGCGGACATGGAGGCCGTGTTGCAGCGGACGGGCGCCAACATGGTGGTCCTGGCGCTTCCGGCCCATGCGGCGCAGGCCGTGTGCGACCGCGTGGTGGCGGCCGGCGTCCACAGCATCCTGAGCTTCGCCCCCGTTATGCTGCAGGTCCCCGAGGGGGTCAACCTCCGCAAGGTGGATATGGCCACCGAACTGCAGATCCTCGCCTATCACGCACAACGGGCGCAGACCCCGGACCAGACCGCCTAGTAGTACTTTGTTAGGTTTTCGGCGAGGGGCTTTTAATCGCGGGCCTGACCTGTTAATTTCGTTGCGTGGGAATGGAAGAGACTGGGCTGCGGGTCGAGCTGGAGAATTACGTCGGGGA
>NZ_JANCLV010000010.1:0-144876 GCF_024294965.1 Pseudarthrobacter humi | reverse complement strand
GACCGGGGTCGACCGGAACACACTCTTCAGTCTGCTCCGGCAGCCCAGACACCGCAAAGGTTCCCCACAGCAGTACATTTTCGGCCCCCACGGCGGAGCGAAGCGCCCCTGAGAAACTCACTTACCGCAAGAAAACCCGGGACGCTCTCTCACTTTCCTCAAGAAAGTGAGAGAGCGTCCCGGGATTTGCCGCATTATCTGGGAGAGCGTCCGGGGTGCGGGGGCGGCGCGGTGGGCGTACGACGGCGGGTGGCCACGCGCCGTCGTACGTCCCCCGGAGCTGCCCACAGCGCTAGGCGTTGATGAGGTCCTTGTCCTTGTCGTCGTCCTTGGCCGGGCGGTTCCAGGCGTCGCCCTGTTCGCGGTCCAGGTGGGTGGTCTTCTTGTTCTTCAGGGCGAAGATGTAGACCAGCAGCGAAAGAGCGATGGCAACCGTGACGTAGGTGAAGAACAGATCCACTCGCTCGGCCTTCTGGAACGCCGCACCAAGCAGCGGGACGGTGCCGCCGAAGAGCGAGTTGGCGATCGCGTATCCCAGGCCGACGCCGAGGGCGCGGATGGAGGCCGGGAACAGCTCGGCCTTCACGAGGGCGTTGATCGAGGTGTAGCCGCCGACGATCAGCAGGCCGCCCAGCATCAGCAGGAATGCCGTGAACGGGTCCTTGGTGTTGGAGAGCGTGGAGAGCAGCGGCCAGGTGAACAACACACCCGTGATGCCGAACCAAAGCAGCAGCGGCCGGCGCCCGACCTTGTCCGAAATGATCCCGTAGACCGGCTGGAGCAGCATGAAGATGAACAGCGCCCAGAAGTTGATCACGGAGGTGTCGGTCTTGGCGATCCCGGAGGTATCGTTCATGAACTTCAGGATGAAGTTGGTGTACGTGTAGAACGCCACGGTGCCGCCGAGGGTGACGCCGATGCAGATCAGCAGCGGCTTCCAGTGCTGGGTAAACAGCAACTTCATGGTGCCGGGTTGGGCTTCGCCGTCCGCGACGGGCCTCTTGGCGGCCTCGACCTGCTCGGCGGAGACGGTTTCCTCCATGGAACGCCGCAGCCACAGGACCACGAGCGCGGCGACGCCGCCGATCGCGAACGGGATGCGCCAGCCCCACTCGGTCAGATCGCCCTTGGGCATGACATTCTGCAGGATGACCAGAACCAGCAGGGCCAGCATCTGGCCGCCGATCAGAGTCACGTACTGGAAGCTGGAGAAGAAGCCGCGGCGTTTGGACGTGGCGGCCTCGGACATGTAGGTGGCGCTGGTCCCGTATTCGCCGCCCACGGAGAAGCCCTGGACCAGCCGTACAAGGATCAGCAGAATCAGCGCCCAGACGCCTATCTGCTGAGTCGTCGGCAGGATGGCGATAGCGAAGGAACCCGCGGACATGATCGTCACGCTAAGCGTCAGGGCCGCCTTGCGGCCCCTTCGGTCGGCATAACGGCCGAAGAACCAGGCGCCCACAGGGCGCATCAGGAACGACGTCGAGAAGACGGCCATCGCCTCAAGCCCGGCCTGCAGGTCGTCTTGGGAATTGAAGAAGTGCGACTGGAAGTACGCCGCGAAGACTGTGTAAACGTAGAGGTCGTACCACTCCACGAGGTTGCCCGCTGAACCCTTCAGGATGTTGCTCACGGCCCGGCGGGTCTGTGCTGCCTCGCTCTGGACCGCGTGCTGGGCGCTCATCGCTGAACCTTCCCGGGCTGCGGCGCTGTTCTTACTGTGTTGCTGTCCATGGCTACGTTGCCCATGGTTCCTCCTCGACGTTGACGGGCCCCCCTCAAACGCCGAGGGCCTCATCCAAGTTATGCGTGATGCAAGGCACATCCAACGTGGGAGGGCATTTCCTAACACTTCCTTAGGTTTCGGCGGGAGACGGGGTAATCTCCAAAGCGGGCAGTTTGCGTTGCCCGCTCAGCGAATAAGGGAACCAGGCCATGGAGTTGCTCATCGTCGAGGACGACGACGCCATGGCGTCCGCCCTCGCCGCCGCCGTCGCGACCGCGGGGCACAACCCCACGCGGGTTGCCCGCGGAGCAGACGCCCTGCTGGTCCACCGGAAGTTCGAAGTGATCCTGCTGGACCTGGGCCTTCCCGATATGGATGGCCTGGAGTTACTGCGGAAACTGCGCCAGGTCACGCCGGTGCCCATCCTGATTCTCACCGCGCGCGACGACGAACGCAGCGTGGTGCTCGGCCTGCGGTCCGGAGCGGACGACTACCTCGTCAAGCCTGTGAAGCTCGTGGAACTTCTTGCCCGGATCGAAGCCGTCACGCGGCGGGCCGGCAGGTATAGCAGTACGCGGCAGCAGAGTGTGGTGCTGGGTGATCTTGAGATCGACCTCGAGCGGCGCGTGGCGGCCCTCCGTTCCCAGGTGCTCCCGCTGACGGCCACCGAGTTTGACCTGCTGGCGCTGCTGGCCAGCCACTCGGGTTCGGTGGTCACCCGCGAACAGATCCTGGACGCGCTGTGGGGCGACGCCTTCGTGGCTTCGTCCCGGTCACTTGACGTGCACCTGACGGGGCTGCGGGCGAAGCTCCAGTTGCCGGGCTTCATCATCAACGTCCGCGGCGTCGGCTACCGGGTCGAGGCGGACCCGGCGTGAAACTGCGCGTCCTGGGCATCCTGAGTGTCCTGGCGGTACTTATCGTCATCATCACGTCCAACGTGATCCTGACCTCGGCCGGCCGGGAACTGACGCAGGAACTCCAGATCAACCGGGCCGCGTCGCTCAACCGCCTGGCACAGGTGGCGTTCGACGCAGCTTCCGCCGGCGAAACCGCTCAACTGCAGACGGAGATGGACCGGTATTCCGAACTCTACGGCGAAGGAGTCCTGATCCGCCTCCAGCAGGGAACCCTGCGCTCCGGCGGCCTGAGCGAGGACCGGCCCGACGTCCGGGACGCCGTGGCCAG
The DNA here is from genome assembly GCF_024294965.1 of Pseudarthrobacter humi. Classification (NCBI taxonomy): domain Bacteria; kingdom Bacillati; phylum Actinomycetota; class Actinomycetes; order Micrococcales; family Micrococcaceae; genus Pseudarthrobacter; species Pseudarthrobacter humi. The sequence continues at coordinate 141,962 of NZ_JANCLV010000010.1, read as the reverse complement.
GGCGAACCTGAACCTCAGCGACACCACGCTCAGCCCGGTGCAGCCGTTCGGGCCTTCCTCCGAGGTGATCTCCCGCTCCTTCGGCAGCGCGAGCCAGGTCCTGGGCGAGTCCGTCCTCGAGGTGAATCTGGACACGGCCCGGCAGAAACTGCGCGAACGGTGGCTGATCGTGGCTTTGGCGGCGGCGGTCCTGGCCGCGGTGCTCCTGCTTGGTGCGGCCCGCGTAACCGAGTGGGTGCTGCGCCCCGTACATCGGCTGAACGCCGCCGTCACGGAGCTTGAGGCAACAGGCCGGACCGGCCAGCTTCCCGAGGCCGGGCCGCCGGAACTTCGACAACTGAGCCGTTCATTCACCACCATGGCGCAGACCGTCAGCCACAGCCTCGACTCCCAGCGGCAACTGATAGCTGACACGTCTCACGAACTGCGCAATCCCGTGGGGGCGCTGCGGCTCAGGATCGATTTGCTGCAGCTGGAGCTGAAGACCGCACGGGAGCACGACGCCGCCGCAGGGGTGCTGGCCGAGCTCGAACGCGTGGAGGAGATCCTGGACGGCGTTTTGCGGCTGGCGTCCGCCGAGCACCGGGCCTCTGAGGACTCTGCCCGGGGCCCGCTGGGAACCCCGTCGCCCGCGGCACAGGCGCCGCTTGATCCGTACCCGGTCCTGCAGGAAGAGGCCGAACGGGCGGGACCCGCCGCCCAGCGCGGCGGAGCATCCATCCTGCTGGCAGATCCGCCGGCCCCCACCGTGCACATCGCGTGCAGCGCCGCAGAGCTGGCCCAGATGGTCGGCGAACTTCTGAACAACGCCATCAAGTACGCTCCCGGCGCCCACATCTCGGTCGCTGCCTGCGAGCGCCAAGGCACGGTGGCCATCGAAGTGTCCGACGACGGCCCCGGGCTTTCCGCCGACGAACGGGCAGCGGCCACCAGCCGCTTCTGGCGGTCCCCGTCGCACCGGAGCATCCGCGGCACCGGGCTGGGCATGACCATCGTGGACAAGCTGGCAGCGGCCAACGGTGGCCGGCTGGTGCTTGCCGGGGCCTCACCGCATGGCCTGATCGCGCGCCTCGAGTTTCCTCGCGCCGCAGACGTGCCAGGGCTTTTTGCCGGGCTGGAGCAGGCCGGGCCGGAGCAGGCGGCTCCGCGTGGCTGACATGTTCGGGGGGCGCCTGACCGGAGCACGGGCCCTGCCCACGAGTCCCCAGCGTTCCACGCTCCCCCCTGATCCCCCGCGGCGGACCGTCCTCAAAGCCGGACTCGCGGCCGGGTTGTCCGGGCTGCTGCTGCCGGGCCTGGGTGCGTGCACGCCGACGGACCGCCCGGGCACCGTGACCGTGGCCGGGGGCGAGCCTGGAGGCTTCTACCTCGAGTTCGCCGAACTGCTGGCGGCGTCCCTCCAGCGTCACGGTGTTGCCGGCCAAGCCACGGCGCTGACTACCGGCGGCAGCCTGGACAACCTCGAACTTCTGCTGACCGGCAAAGCCACGTTCGCCGTCGCGCTCGCGGATTCGGCTGCCCGAAGCACAGCGGCGGGTGAGCCGCCCGCCGTCGGACTCTCCGCCGTCGGAAAGGTATACGAGAACTACGTCCACTGCGTCATCCGGCACAACAGCGAAATCCGGGACATTAGCGGGCTTGCCGGCCGGACCGTGGCTGTCGGCGAGCCCGGCTCAGGGACGTCGCTGACCACTCCGCGGCTGCTCGCGGCTGCCGGGCTGAGCACCACTGCGGGCACCGCCGGCGGCGTCACGGTGCTGAGCCTCGGTCTCAATGAGGGCCTCGCGGCACTCCGGGACGGAACGGTGGACGCGTTGTTCTGGTCAGGCGGCGTGCCTACCGCGGCCATTGCCGCCGCGAACGACGACGTCGGGCTGGGTTTCCTGGATCTGTCGCCGCTGCTGCCGGCACTGCGGGCGAAATACGGCGTCTTCTACGACCGGGTGCTGATCCCGGCGGGCGCCTACGCGGGCATTCCGGCTGTTTGGACCGTGGGCGTAGCGAACCTGCTGCTGTGCCGGAGCGATCTTGACGACCAAACCGTCAAGCGGACCGTCGAACTGCTGGTGGGGCACGCCGAGGAGCTCATCCCGCGCTCCAGCCTCAGCGTGCAGTTCCTGAGCCCCGAATCCTTGATCAACACTGCCGGTTTGCCCCTGCACCCCGGCGCCGTAGCGGCGTACCGGGAGCTCCACGGGTAAGGAGACGCTCTATCAGTTGTTGCAGCAAATTCCCCGATGCTCTCTCACTTTCCCCAAGAAAGTGAGAGAGCATCCTGGGAAAAACCCGCGTTGGTGAGAGAGCGTCCTGCGGGTCAGCTCCCCGAGTGCGCAGCCAGGAAGCTGTAAACCTCGGTCTCGTCCACGCCGGGGAACGCGCCTGGCGGCATCGCGGCCAGCAGGTGGGTGTTGGCGCGAGCCGCCGGCCAGGCGTTTCCGGCCCATTCGGAGGCCAGTGCTGCCGGGGGCCGCTTGCAGCAGTTCGGGTCGGGGCATGTGGACTTTTCGCGCGCCGTGGTTTCCCGGCCGCGGAACCATTTCACGTGCTGGTACGGCACCCCGATGCTCAGGGAGAACTCGCCGCTGGCCGATCCCTCCGTCCGGGCCGTGCACCAATACGTGCCGGACGGAGTATCCGTGTACTGGCTGTACGCGCTGAACTTGTCCGGCACATCAAACACCGCCCGCGAGGTCCAGGCCTTGCACGACGGCTGGCCCTCGATGGCGCCGGTGTGGTCCATCGGGAAGGTCACGCCGTCGTTCTCGTAGGCCTTGTAGATGATGCCGCTCTTGTGGGTCTTCTGGAAGTGGGTGGTGATGCCCAGGTGCTTCGTGGCCAGGTTGGTGAAGCGGTGCGCGGCGGTCTCGTAGGACACGGCAAAGGCGTCACGGATGTCCTCCACGGCGATTTCCTTGGCGGCCTTGGCCTTCTGCAGGAAGTCCACGGTGGCCTGCTCGGGCAGCAGGAGCGCGGCGGCGAAGTAGTTCGTGGCCACCCGCTGGCCGAGGAAGTCGCCGTAGTTTTTCGGCGTCTCGTGCCCCAGGACGTAGTGCCCCAGCGCCTGCAACAGCACCGAGCGGGGGTCGTGGTCCTGCCGCTGGCTCTGCGTCAGGTAAATTCTGTGATTCTTCAAATCCGTCACTGAACGGGTGGAATGCGGCAGGTCGCTCACGTGATGGAGGGTGAATCCGAGCTTCTCGGCGATGTCGGCGATGACGTGCTGGCTCAGCGGCCCGGCCGTGTAACCCACCAGTCCAAGGACCTTCTGGGCTTCGGCCTCATACTCCGGGAAGTAGTTGCCGCGCTCACGCATCATGGCACGCAGCTCACCGTTCGCGCGGCGGGCTTCCTCCGGCGTCGCCACCTGCTCGTTGAGCTTGCGTTCGAGCTCGTGCAGCAGCCCCACCTGCGCCTCCAACACATCAACCGGAAGCCGCGAGCTGATGCGGATTTTGGGCAGATTAAGGGACTCGTACAGGGGCCCTCGCTGGTAGCGTTCCAGCTCAATTTCCAAGGCCGCCCGCCGGCTCGGCGGCTCGGCGCCCAGCAGCTGGTCGATGCTCACATTGAGCGCGGCGGCCAGCCCCTGCAGCAGGGAAAGCTTGGGCTCCCGTTTGCCGTTTTCGATCAGGCTCAACTGGCTGGGGGCGGTCCCGACGGCGGCGCCCAGGTCATCGAGTGTGTACCCGGCCTGCTTGCGCAGATGCCGCACGCGGCGGCCCAGGCTGATGACGTCCAGTTCCGGGGAGGCGGCGGACGACGGCGGTAGGGCGACTTCGCGGTTCCAGCTTCCAGGCGTCATTTCTTGAGGATACGCGAAGAAGTGCATTTCTTTCCACGGTTTTCCCCTAGAGAAGTGTTGTGAAGTGCTGAAAAGTAGTGATCACGGAAAGAAACACCGCACCGGGGTAGTCGGCCGGAGCTGCAAGGAAGCAGCTCCGGCCGGCGGATTAAGCACCCGGAGCTCAATCAAGGAGACAACGATGACTGCAGCATTTGAGCCCACCCAGCAGACGCCCGAACAGCAGGCCGCCGCCCTGGAGCTCGAGTGGGCCGCCAACCCCCGCTGGGAAGGTGTGACCCGTGATTACAAGGCCTCGGACGTCGTCAAGCTCCGCGGCCGGGTCTCCGAAGAGCACACGCTGGCCCGCCGCGGATCCGAGAAGCTGTGGAAGCAGCTCACCGAAGAGCACAAGACCGGCGGATACACCAACGCCCTGGGCGCCCTGACCGGCAACCAGGCCGTGCAGCAGGTCAAAGCCGGCCTCCGCGCCATCTACCTCTCGGGCTGGCAGGTCGCCGCCGACGCCAACAACTCCGGCCACACCTACCCGGACCAGTCCCTCTATCCGGCCAACTCGGTTCCCACCGTGGTCCGCCGCATCAACAACGCCCTCCTCCGGGCCGACCAGATCGAATTCTCCGAAGGCATCCAGACCGTTGAGGACTGGATGGTGCCGATCGTTGCCGACGCCGAGGCCGGCTTCGGCGGCCCGCTGAACGCCTACGAGCTCATGAAATCCATGATCCAGGCCGGCGCGGCAGGCGTGCACTGGGAAGACCAGCTCGCCTCGGAGAAGAAGTGCGGCCACCTCGGCGGCAAGGTGCTCATCCCCACCCAGCAGCACGTCCGGACCCTGAACGCGGCCCGTCTGGCCGCCGACGTCGCCGGCACCCCGTCCGTGGTCATCGCCCGCACCGACGCCGAGGCAGCCACGCTGATCACCTCCGACGTCGATCCCCGCGACCAGGAATTCGTCACCGGCGAACGCACCCCGGAAGGCTTCTACAAGGTCCGCAACGGCATCGAACCCTGCATCGCCCGCGCCAAGGCCTACGCCCCGTACTCCGACCTCATCTGGATGGAGACGGGCACCCCGGACCTGGAGCTGGCCAGGAAGTTCGCCGAATCCGTCAAGGCCGATTTCCCGGACCAGATGCTCTCCTACAACTGCTCGCCCTCGTTCAACTGGCGCAAGCACCTGGACGACGCCACCATCGCCAAGTTCCAGCGTGAACTCGGCGCCATGGGCTTCACGTTCCAGTTCATCACCCTGGCCGGCTTCCACGCCCTGAACTACTCGATGTTCGATCTCGCCCACGGGTACGCCCGTGAAGGCATGAGCGCCTACGTCGAGCTGCAGGAGAAGGAATTCGCCTCCGAATCCCGCGGCTACACCGCGACCAAGCACCAGCGCGAAGTCGGCACCGGCTACTTCGACGACATCGCAACTGCGCTCAACCCGAACGCATCAACCCTGGCACTGGTGGGATCCACCGAAGAAGGCCAGTTCCACTAAATTTTCCCCAAGTAAGTAGCACTAGGTGTCGTTTTGGAGGCTCAAAACGACACCTACTGCTACCCAGTTGGGCCCTGCACCAGGAGACAGAAATGAACACCTTCACAGACAGCTTCACCATCAACGGGATCACTTTGACCGCGCAGCCTATTTGCCGGCAGGACGAGGTTCTTACTCCGGATGCACTGGAGTTTGTCGCCAAGCTGCACCGGGCCACGGCTGAGCGCCGGCAGGAACTGCTGCAGGCACGCCGGATCCGCCGGGCGGACATCGCCGCCGGCCAGGACCCCAGGTTCCTCCGCGAAACCGAGGACATCCGCAACGACCCGTCGTGGCGCGTCGCTCCCCCGGCCCCGGGCCTGGAAGACCGACGCGTGGAGATCACCGGACCGGTGGACAAGAAGATGACCATCAATGCGCTGAACTCCGGCGCGAAGGTGTGGCTCGCTGACATGGAGGACTCCTCCACCCCCACCTGGCGGAACGTCATCAAGGGCCAGCTGAACCTCACGGACGCCCTGGAACGCCGCATCGACTTCACCTCCCCCGAGGGCAAGGAATACAAGCTCCGCCCCGCCGGCGAACTGCCCACCATCGTGGTGCGCCCCCGCGGCTGGCACCTGCCCGAGAAGCACATGATCATCGACGGCGCCCCCGTGGCCGGCGGGATCGTGGACTTCGGCCTGTACTTCTTCCACAACGCCCGGCGCCTCCTGGCCCAGGGCAAGGGACCGTACTTCTACCTGCCCAAGATCGAGAACCACCTCGAGGCACGGCTGTGGAATGACATCTTCATCCTCGCCCAGGACCTGCTGGGCATCCCGCAGGGCACCATCCGCGCCACCGTGCTGATCGAGACCATCACCGCGGCGTTCGAAATGGAGGAGATCCTCTACGAACTGCGGGATCACGCGTCGGGCCTGAACGCCGGTCGCTGGGACTACATCTTCTCCCTGATCAAGAACTTCCGTACCCGCGGCCCCCGGTTCGTCCTGCCGGACCGCGCCCAGGTGACCATGACGCAGCCGTTCATGCGCGCCTACACCGAACAGCTGGTCCGTGCCTGCCACAAGCGCGGCGCCATGGCCATCGGCGGTATGGCCGCCGCCGTCCCCAACCGCAAGGACGAAGCCGCCAACACCAACGCGTTCGAGAAGGTGCGTGCCGACAAGACCCGCGAGGCCAACGACGGCTTCGACGGCTCCTGGGTGGCCCACCCGGACCTCGTCCCGGTGTGCCGCGAAGTGTTCGACGCCGCCCTCGGCGAACGCCCCAACCAGCTGGACCGCACCCGCGAGGACGTCATCCCCGACGACCGCGCCCTCATCAACGTGGCCGCCACCGAAGGCACCATCACCGAGCAGGGCATCCGGAACAACATCGAGGTAGGCATCCGCTACATCGAGTCCTGGCTCCGCGGGAACGGCGCCGTCGCCATCCACAACCTCATGGAGGACGCCGCCACCGCGGAAATCTCCCGCTCCCAGATCTGGCAGTGGATGTTCGCGTCCGCCATCACCGACCGCGGCGAAATCATCACCCACCAGTGGATCGAGGAGCTGCTCGACGAGGAGTTCGCCCGCCTGGAACGCTTCGACGGCGACCGCTTCGAAGACTCCCGCGACATCTTCGAGGAAGTCACGCTCAGCCAGGACTTCCCGTCCTTCCTGACCCTCCCCGCCTACGCCCGCTACCTCACCGAGGCCCGCGAAAAGGCAACCAAGGAGGAGCTCGCCGCGGCCTAGGCCGCAGCAGGCTCACTGAGTAGATTTCCGTCCGCCGGGCAGGCACCGCCTTCGCAACAGGCACCCCCGAGATCCGGGGAGCCGGCCCGGCGACGGAACACCCCGTGAGACACCGCCGACGCTCTCTCACGAAATGCAGGAAAACCCGCGACGCTCTCTCACTATCCTCAAGATAGTGAGAGAGCGTCGGTCGTTAAGCCGCGTTAAGTGAGAGAGCGTCGGTAAGTCATGCGGGCGAAGGAAAGAACGTACGACGGCGGGACGCGTCAGCGTCCTTTCGGCACCAGCCGCACGGCCAGGGTTGTGCAGACGAAGAACATCAGCACCGAGCCCAGGATCACCAGCAGCGCCGGGGTCCAGGAACCCGAGGCGTCGTGCACAAACCCCACCAGCGGCGGGGCCACCGCACCGAAGCAGTAACCGAGCCCCTGGACCGTGGCGGACATCCGGCCCGCGGACACCTGGTCCCGGGCCAGTTTGATGATGGCGATGAAGATCAGCGTGATCCCGCCGCCCTGCGCGATGCCGCCGAACGTGGACCACAGCCACCACAGTTCCGGCGCCAGCAGCAGCCCGGCCGGCACGGCCGTCCACAGCACACCAATGGTGACTGCCGTCGTCGTCGTACTGAAATATTTGGCCGCGAACGGCACTCCCAAGCCGCCAACGATGGCGAAGATCTGGAACAGCGATGAGCCTGCCCCGGCGGCTGAGGCGGACATGCCAAGTTCGTCGTTGAGGTAGCTCGGCAGCCATGCCGTCACCGCATAGTAGGAAAACGCTTGCCCGGCGAAGCCTGCGGTGAGCCCGGCGGTAATCCAGCCGGAACCCTTGACGGCCGGGTGTTCCTGCCCGCCGGCCACCACAGTGCCGGAGGGCACAAACGCGGTGCGGGCGCCCACGGCGAGGGTCCAGAAAACGATGGCAATCACGGCCAGGATGCCCACAGCGGCCAGGGCCACCCGCCAACCGGCCAGCTCGGCCAGGGGCGCCGTGACCATCGATGTCAGGAATGATCCGATGTTCAGGGCCGCCGTGTAGACACCCATAGCTGTACCCTGGCGCATCGGGGAGAAGTCGCGGCGGATAATCAACGGCACCGCGATATTGCCCACCGTGATGGCCAGGCCGATCATCACCGTGCCCACCACCACCGGTCCCGGGCCGCCAGCCGAGCGCACAATCACGCCTGCCAGGACGCCGAGGATGGTCAGCGTAACGGCGAACTCCGCGCCGAGTTTCCTCGTGGTCAGAGACGCCAGCGACGCGGCGAGCGCGAAGCACAGCACCGGGATGCTCGTCAGCAGGCCCAATATCACCGGGGTAAATCCGAGGTCGGCCTGCATCAGGTCAACCACCGGGGCAACGGCAACGAAGGGCCCACGCAGGTTCAGCGCCAGCAGTCCGATACAGGCCAGGAGGATCCAGCCCTTGGGAACTTTGGCCAGGAACTGTCCGCTCACAAGGATTCCGCGGTGGCTAAATACGATTTCATCACTTCCATTGCTATCACGGCGTATTGCCCCGGACGCCACAGGCAACGTCATGGCGCCCTGGCATACGATGAAGCTCACACCGGCGGCCCCAACGTGCGGGTACTAAAGCCGCTTACCTCGGACGAAGGAACAGACATGCAACAACGGCTTGCCATCCTCGACGACTACCAGGGCGTGGCGCATGGTTTCGCCGACTGGGCCGCCCTGGAACAGGCCGGCGTTACAGCATCCGTCTACCGCGAACCCTTCCAGTCCGAGGACGCCCTGGCTGCAGCCCTCGCCAACTGCCAGATCGTCATAGCGATGCGTGAGCGGACCCCGTTTCCCCGCACCGTGCTGGAACGTCTCCCGGGGCTGAAGCTGCTGGTGACCACCGGCATGGCCAATGCATCCATCGACGTGGCCGCAGCAACCGAACTCGGCATCACCGTATGCGGCACGCCCGGGTCCCCCACGGCCGCGCCCGAACTGACCTGGGCTTTGCTGCTCGCGATCGCCCGAAACCTCCCGGCCGAGGAGAACTCGCTGCGCGCGGGCACGTGGCAGACCTCGGTGGGAATGGAGCTTTCCGGCAAGACCCTGGGCGTCGTCGGCCTGGGCAAGATCGGGCGGCGGATCGCGGCGTACGGGCAAGCTTTCGGCATGGAAGTGCTCGCCTGGAGCCAGAATCTCACCGATGAGGCCGCCGCCGAGGCAGGCGTTCAAAAGGTCAGCAAGGAGGAACTTTTCGAGAATTCCGACGTCGTGTCCCTCCACCTGCGGCTGTCTCCCCGTTCCGAGGACACCGTGGGTGAGCAGGAACTGCGGCTCCTGGGGCCGGAAGGCATCCTGGTGAACACCTCGCGGGGTCCGCTGGTGAACCAGGACTCCCTGGTGCGGGCTTTGAACGAGGGCTGGATCCGCGGCGCGGCCCTGGACGTTTTTGACCAGGAACCGCTTTCCGCGGGCCACCCGCTGCTCAGCGCCCCCAACACTGTGCTGTCCCCGCACCTCGGCTACGTGACGGCCGAGAGCTACCGGCAGTTCTACGGTGGCGCGTTCGAGGACGTCAAGGCCTGGCTGGAGGGAACGCCCGTCCGCGTGATCACGGCGGGGTGACTGCGGAAAAACCGCCTAACCGGCCGCCTGAAGCGTCGCCTCAATGGCTGCAGGGGACAACACGTACTGCGTGACCATCTGGCTCGCACCAAGAATCGCCGCCTGGTCCCCGGCCACGGACAGGGCGATCCGCAGGTGGCTGGTTGCCAGCGGCAAGGACCGCCGGTAGACCACTTCGCGGACGCCGGCCATCAGGTGTTCCCCGGCCTGGCCCAGGCTCCCGCCGATGACGATGACGGACGGGTTCAGCAGGTTGACCACGGTGGCCAGCACATCGCCCACATCCCGGCCGGCCTGGCGCAGGGCGTGGATGGCCTGCGGGTTGCCCTCGCCGACCAGCCGCAGCACATCACTGCCCTTGCGCGCCGGCACACCCTGCCGCGACAGTTCAGCGGCCAGGGCCGGTCCGGACGCCAGCGCCTCGAGGCAGCCGTAGTTGCCGCAGCGGCACAGCACGTCATCGCCGCGCGGCACGCGGACGTGGCCCAGATCGCCCGCCGTTCCGTTGGCGCCGCGCTGCAGTTCGCCGTTGCTGATGATCCCGGATCCGATGCCGGTGGCAACCTTGATGAACAGGAAATTCCCGTGGTCCGCCCAGTGCGCCGACCGCTCCCCCAGCGCCATGATGTTCACGTCGTTGTCCACCAGCACCGGCACTGGCAGCGAGCGCTGGACATAAGGGACGACGTCGAACCCGTCCCACCCCGGCATGATGGGCGGCTTGACGGGCTTTCCGGTGGCGTGCTCCACGGGCCCCGGCAGGCCGATTCCGATGCCGGCGAGATCGCGCGGGCCCCGTCCGGCCTGCTCAAGCAACGCCCGGCCCTCCTTGACCACCCGGCCGAGCACCGCCTCGGGGCCGGCCGCGACATCCTGGGCCAGCCGCCGCTCGGCCAGGACCCGGCCGCTGAGATCGGTAACGGCAACAATCACGTGGGTGGCGCCGACGTCGACGGCCAGGACGGCGCGTGCCGCCGGGTTGAAGGCAAAGCGCGACGGCGGCCTGCCCCCGCTGGAGTTCGCCTCACCGGCCGCGCCCACCAGGCCGGAGGAGATCAGGGCATCGATGCGCGCGGCGACAGTTGAACGCGCCAGTCCGGTGGTCAGGGCCAGCTCCGCCCGCGTCCGCGCCTGGCCGTCCCGGAGCAGCTGGAAGAGGTCGCCGGCGCGCGCCAGGCTCACGCCGTGGTCTGGGGCGGCGTGCTCTGTTCCGGGGCTAAGGCTCATGGATTATGAATAACACATGGAACTTCTGCCTGTCACGCGGAACAAACAATATCGGTTTTCGTGCAACTTTTGCTTGACGATCGGCAAAAGTCATTCTAGCTTTAGTGGCAGTGGCATCGCCCTCAGCACCGCAGCACCCAATCAACGTGGATTCGTCTGCAATCAGGAGAACCAATGAACTACTCGATCCAGCTCTACACACTCCGGGACCAGATCCAGGCGGACCTTCCCGGCACCATCCGCAAGGTCGCGGAGATCGGCTTCACGAAGGTTGAGCCGTACAACTTTGTCGCCACGGCCAAAGAGCTCGGGGCTGCGCTGAGGGAGAACGGCCTGACGGCGCCGTCCGGGCACGCACCGCTGCTGAGCCAGGACCAGGATGAGATCTTCGCCGCAGCGAAGGAACTCGGCATCAGCACCGTCATCGACCCCTTCATTCCGGCCGACCGCTGGCAGTCCGCCGAGGACATCCAGGCCACCGCCGCCGGCCTCAACGACGCAGCCAGGAAGGGCGCCGAATACGGCATCCGCGTGGGCTACCACAACCACCAGTGGGAGCTGGAGTCCACCATCGAGGGCCGCACCGCGCTGGAGTACTTCGCGGACCTCCTCGATCCCGAAGTTGTCCTCGAAGTGGACACCTACTGGGTTGCCGTGGGCGGCCAGGATCCTGTGGCGGTGCTGGAGCGGCTCGGCGACCGGGTGAAGTTCATCCACATCAAGGACGGACCGCTGAATACGGACACCAAAGCGCAGCAGCCTGCAGGCCAGGGCAAGGTCGCCGTGCTGGACGTCGTTGCCGCCGCCAGGTCCCTCGAGGTGGGCGTGGTGGAATTCGATGACTACGCCGGAGACATCTTCGAAGGCATCGCCGAGAGCCTCGCCTACCTCAATGCCGCACAGCGCACGGGCATGGGCACCGCCGGAGCACGCGCATGAGCCACGCAGCGTCGACCCGCCGCGGCCCCGTGGGCGTTGCCGTCATCGGCGCGGGCAACATTTCCAAGGAATACCTGGACAACCTCACCGTGTTCCCGGACCTGAAAGTCCTTGTCATCGCCGACCTCTTTGAAAAGGCCGCCGAGGCCCGGGCCAAGGAATACGGCATCCCGGAGTGGGGCGGCGTGGACGCGGCACTGAACCATCCCGACGTCGAAATCATCGTGAACCTGACCATCCCCGCGGCGCACGTTGAGGTGGCCACCGCCGCCGTCAATGCCGGCAAGCATGTCTGGACCGAGAAGCCCTTCTCCCTGGACCGCGCCTCCGGTCTCGGCCTGCTCAAAACCGCCGACGCCGCCGGGATCCGTCTCGGCTGCGCTCCGGACACCTTCCTCGGCGCCGGCCTGCAGACCGCACGCCGGCTGATCGAGCGCGGCGACATCGGCACCCCGCTGACGGCCATGACCACCTTCCAGACCCCCGGCCCGGAATCCTGGCACCCCAACCCGGCCTTCCTCTTCCAGACCGGCGCCGGGCCGCTCTTCGACATGGGCCCGTATTACCTCACCATGCTGGTCCAGACGTTCGGCTCCATCCGCAAGGTCGCCGCCGTCGGATCCAAGTCCAGGGACTTCCGCGTTATCGGCTCCGGACCCAAGGCCGGCGAGGAGTTCACCGTCGAGGTGCCCACGCACGTGAGCGCCATGGCCCAGTTCGAAAGCGGCGCGTCATCGCACAGCGTCTTCTCCTTTGAGTCCCCGCGCGTGAACATGGGCTTTGTGGAAATCACCGGCACCGAAGCCACCCTCTCGCTGCCGGACCCCAATAATTTCGACGGCGACATCAGGCTCTGGCGCGCTGGGGACGAGGACTGGACCACGGTTCCCGCAACCGGTCCCGCCAGCGGCCGCGGCATGGGCGTCCTGGACATGGCCCGCTCGCTCCGTGCGGGCGTCCCCCACCGGGCCACCGGCAACCTGGCCTACCACGTCGTGGACAGCATGGTCTCAATCACCGAATCCATGGATTCCGGCACGTTTGTTGACGTCGAAAGCTCCGCTCCGGTCTCGCCGGCCCTGCCCGAGGACTGGGCACCGGAAACCGCAACGCTCTAGGGGCAACGATGATGACCTCACCTGAATCAGCCACCAATCGCCCGCTCGGCGTCGCGATGATCGGCTACGCGTTTATGGGCAAGGCCCATTCCAATGCCTGGCGCAACGTGGCCAGCTTCTTCGACGTCCCGGCCTTCGAGCAGAAACTACTCGTGGGCCGGGACGCCGCCGGGGTGGAGGCAGCAGCTGCCAAATACGGCTGGGCCGAGACTGCGACCGACTGGCGGAGCGTCATGGACCGCGGTGACATCGACATCGTGGACATCTGCGCCCCGGGCTGGATGCACGCCGAGATCGCAATCGCCGCGCTTCAGGCGGGCAAGCATGTCCTGGTGGAGAAGCCGCTCGCGAACACCCTTGCCGAGGCAGAGGCCATGGCAGCGGCCGCCCAGGCAGCAAGGGCCCAGGGCGTCCAGTCGATGATCGGCTTCAATTACCGGCGGGTGCCCGCGCTGGCCCTGGCGAGGGAACTCATCGCGGACGGCCGGGTGGGAACTGTCCGGCACATCCGGGCCGCCTACCTGCAGGACTGGCTGGCGGACGAAACGGCGCCCATGAGCTGGCGGCTGAACAAGGAAACCGCCGGTTCCGGGGCGCTCGGGGATATCGCCTCCCATGCCATCGACCAGGTCCTGTTCCTGCTCGGAGACCGGGTCACCGAGGTTTCCGGCCGCCTGCACACCTTCACCACGCGCCGTCCCGGGGCGGCGGGCATGGAGGATGTAACGGTCGACGACGCCGCCTGGGCCACGCTGTCCCTCGCCTCCGGGGCCATCGCCTCAGTGGAGGTCTCCCGGGTCGCCACCGGCCGGAAAAACGCACTCTCGCTGGAGATCTACGGGGACAAGGGTTCCCTGCTGTTCGACCTGGAAAACCTCAACGAACTCCACTTCGTCGACGCCACGGCACCCGCCCGCGAGCAGGGCTTCCGCCGGATCCTGGTCGGGGAACCCGAGCATCCGTATCTTGAAGCCTGGTGGCCGCAGGGCCACATCATCGGCTGGGAGCACACGTTCACGCATGAGATCCGCGACTTCCTCACCGCCATCAGCACCGGAACCCCGCCGTCGCCGTCGTTCGAGGACGGCCTCGAAGTGCAGCGGATCCTGAACGCCATCGAAGAGTCCGCCGCCGCGAAAAGCTCCACCATCCTGCTGGCCCGCACCACCGCTTCTGAAGGAGCCTGACATGCCCCGCCCCTACACACTCTTCACCGGCCAGTGGGCCGACCTCCCCTTCGAGGAAGTCGCCAAGCTGGCTTCCGGCTGGGGCTACGACGGCCTGGAAATCGCCGTGTCCGGGGACCACCTGGATGCCTGGCGCTGGGACGAACCCGGCTACGTCGAGTCCAAACTCGCCGTCCTGGAGAAGTACAACCTCAAGGTCTGGGCCATCTCCAACCACCTCAAGGGCCAGGCCGTGTGCGATGACCCCATCGATTTCCGCCACGAAGCGATCGTGGGCGCGAAGGTCTGGGGCGACGGGGATCCCGAGGGTGTCCGCCAACGCGCCGCCGAGGAAATGAAGCACACCGCCCGCCTGGCCAAAGCCCTCGGCGTGGACACCGTCGTCGGATTTACCGGCTCCTCCATCTGGCAGTACGTGGCCATGTTCCCGCCCGTCCCCGCCGCCGTGATCGAGGCCGGCTACCAGGACTTCGCGGACCGCTGGAACCCCATCCTGGACGTCTTCGACGAATGCGGGGTCCGGTTCGCCCACGAAGTCCACCCGAGCGAGATCGCCTACGACTACTGGACCACCGTCCGCACGCTCGAAGCGATCGGCCACCGTGAAGCGTTCGGCCTGAACTGGGACCCCTCCCACTTCATGTGGCAGGGCATCGACCCCGTCTCGTTCATCTGGGACTTCAAGGACCGGATCTACCACGTGGACTGCAAGGACACGAAGCTGCGCCCCACCGGCCGGAACACCGTCATGGGCTCGCACCTGCCGTGGGGTGACCCGCGGCGGGGCTGGGACTTCGTCTCCGCCGGCCGCGGCGACGTCCCGTGGGAATCGTCGTTCCGCGCCCTGGCCGCGATCGGCTACACCGGACCCATCTCGGTCGAATGGGAAGACGCCGGCATGGACCGGCTCCACGGCGCCCCCGAAGCCCTCGCCGCCCTGAAGAAGTTCGACTTCCCCGCCTCCCAGACCAGCTTCGACGCCGCTTTCAGCTCGAAGTCCTAGGAAGCGCACGGAGCATCCCTGCACGACCCGCACGATCCGAAAGGCAACAACGGACGACGCCGGCCCGCTCGCCGACCTGGCGGCCGTCACCTTCCCGCTGGCGTGCCCGCCGTCGTCGTCACCGGAGCAAATGCTACGTCCAGCAAGCCTTCCGGCTGGGAACCACCGTGGAGCAGGACTTCGTCCTTGAGCGGGCCCTGCCCTCAGCGCTCCCCGAGAAACCTGCCGCTAGTCTCCGGCCCGTCCACCCAGTCGTTCGTCCAGGGGCGGACGCGGTTCCTTCAGCAGCTTCAGCCGCGCTGGGAGGCCGTCGATGCGGCCTTCTCTCCCGCGCGCGCTGATGGCCACACGCGAAGTCCCCAGCAGTACGTTCTCGGCCCTGAAGTCCCCGATTTCCTCCGGGAGGATCGGTGCGAGATGGACCACGTTGCGCGTGAAGTCCGGGTCGAAGCGCAGCAGGATCCGGGCAAGCTGGATGGGAGCTGCCGCGGCCCAGGCCTGGGGCGAGCATGCCGTGGGGTACGGGACAGGGCCGTGGAATTCGGACCGGTCGAACCCGCAGAACAGCTCCGGCAGCCGGCCGTCGAAGTGTTCGGCGGCGTCCAGGATCCCGCTGGCGATCTTCACGGCCTCATCAACAAATCCATAGCGCATCAGCCCTGTGGCCACGATCGCCGTATCGTGCGGCCACACCGATCCGTTGTGATAGCTGACAGGGTTGTAGGCGCCCATGTCCGAAGCCAGGGTCCGGATCCCCCAGCCGGTAAACAGTTCGGGGGACATCAGTTGCTCCGCCACTGACGGGGCTTTTTCCTCGTCCACGATGCCCACCCACAGGCAGTGGCCCATGTTTGAAGTGCACGCGTCAACCGGAGTCTTGTCCTTGTCCAGCGCGATGGCGAAGTAGCCCCTGTCCGGCAGCCAGAACTTCTCGTTGAAAGCCTCCTTCAGGGCGATTGCCCGCTCGGCCCAGTGGTGCTCTGTCTCAGGATCCCCGGCCCAGCGCGCCAGCAGGGACCGTCCCACATAGGCGGAGTAGACGTAGCCCTGGACCTCGCACAGGGCAGTGGGTGGTTCGGCCATCCGCCCGTCGGCAAAGTTGATCCCGTCCCAGGAGTCCTTCCAGCCCTGGTTGAGGAGACCGTGCTGGTTGGGGCGAAGGTATTCCACAAAGCCGTCGCCGTCACGGTCGCCGTATTTTTCGATCCAGTCAAGGGCGCGGTCGGCATGGGGAATCAGCGAATCAATGATGTCCTCGGACAGTCCCCAGCGGCTCAGTTCGCCCAGGAGACTGACAAAGAGCGGGGTGGCGTCCACCGTGCCGTAATACGCGGTCCCGCCCAGGGACAGCCCCGCCGTCACGCCCAGCCGAACCTCATGCGGGATGCGTCCCGGCTCTTCCTCGGAGTCGGGATCCACCTTCGTGCCCTGGAGGGTTGCCAGCGTCTGGAGGGTTCCGACCGCCAACGTGGGGTCAACCAGCAATGACATGTAGGAGGACAGCAGTGAATCCCGGCCAAAGAGTGCCATGAACCAGGGTGCTCCCGCGGCCACGGCCGCACGGTCCGGGTGCTCGGCGTCGAAAATCCGGAGGGACCCCAGATCGCTTTGGCTCCGGCGCAGGGTGGCCTCGATATTGCCGTCCGCGACGCTGATGCGCGGAATATGTTCTTCCCATGCCAAGTGCCGCTGCACGCCCACGCGTCCGCGCGGTTGTCCGTCTTGCGTGAACGGCGCCGCGGGTCCCACACCGTTGATGAGCGGGACCACAATCACGCTGGTGGACCACTCGCCGCGCGCCGGAATGGTTGCGTGGAAGCGAAGCATCTCGGTGGAGATTTCGGCGCCGGCTGCGCGGATGGCGGAGCCGCGCCGCTGGCCGTTACGGAGGGCCTCGATCCGCATCCCGCCGTCGCTGACCGTGCGGCTCACCCGCGCGCCCTGCGGAATCCGGCCGCCCTTGACGTCGAAGAGGTCGGCCTGGTCGGCGTCAACCAACAGTTCGATATCACAGTCCACGGCTTCCGCTGAGTAGTTTTCGAGGGTGATGTCGTCCTGCAGCCCGGGTCCGATATGACGGACCTGACGGACCACCAGCGGACTGTCGAACCTGCCGCCGGGCCACTGGGCGCGGCCCACGAACGTGGCCTCGTAGGAGTTGGGCCGTTGCGCCACCAGCGGCTCACGGAGCGCGCCGTTGATGCGCAGTATCCACCGGGACACAATCCTGGTGTCCTGGTAGAACGCGCCATTCGTTTCACCGTCGGCACGGATGTCGCCGCTCCGGGTAGAAATACAGAAGGAAGACCCTTCCACCACCGTGATGGCCTCAGCCCCGCCGACATCAGCCTCGGTGTCGGCATTCCATGCAGTCATGGATGCGCTCCTTCCTCATGACCGCCCGCTAGGGATCGGGCCCGATCCGACGCCCGGATAACTGCTCTCCCCGTTTGATTCTGGCCCACATGGGAAACATCCGGAACCCCGGGAAGCGGGCTCGTTTCCAGCAGTTTTGTGTAGAGGTCCAGGTGGTTGCCCACCATCCGTTCGGTGCTGAACAGTTTGAGGGCCCGGTCCCGGCAGTGCGACCTGTCCAGCTGTGCCGTAAGGGGAACGAAGGTGTGCAGGCTGTCCGTGGGCCCAAGGTAGCCGGTCTTTCCATGGTCCAAAATCTCCGGTGCGGATCCGATCGGAGTTCCTACCACCGGTGTGCCGGTTGAAAGGGATTCGATCATCACCAGCCCAAACGGCTCGGACCATTGGATGGGATTCAGGAACGCCATCGCCTCACCCATGAGCTGAAACTTGTCGGTGTCCCCCAGTTCGCCCATAAAATCCTCGTTGGACCCCAGGAGCGGCTCAATGACGGAGCGGAAGTACGCGATCTCGTCCGGCTCACGCATCTTGGCTGCGATCCGCAGCGGAATGCCGGCCCTGCGCGCGATGTGGATGGCTTCGAGAACGCCTTTATCCGGGCACATCCTGCCGACAAAGCAGACGTACCCGCCTGCGCCGGAACCGACCGGGACGGCAGAGACGTCCATTCCGTGATGGATCACCCGGGTGATCGGAACATCCGGCACACGGGAAGCCTGGTCACGTGAGATTCCGATGATGGCCGTGTCGGCAGCCATCGCGCGGTACAAATCCGCGGACGCCGGGGTGAGGGGGCCGTGAATGGTGGTCACCACGGGGGCGGCGGACCTTCGTCGGGCCAGCAGCGGCCCAGCCAGTGTGTGGTCATGGATGATGTCCACGTCCCCCAGTCCTTCATAGGCCCTGATGACATGGCTGAGCTCCGAGAGCGTGAACCCCAATGCAGCCGGCTCGGATGGCCTCATCCCCGGCACCATCGGCGCCGGACACGTGCTGTCCGACGCTGCAGCCAACAACACCTGGTGCCCTGCGGCGATGAATCCCCGGGCAAGGGAGTCAACCACCCTTTCGATGCCCCCATACCCGGCCGGGGGAATCGGAATCCATGGTGCCGCAACAAGTCCTATCCGCATACTGTGCCTCCGGGAGAATCACAGTCCGAGTCCCCCGACCGACTGATGTGTTCAGAATGGCCTCTGCTTAACCCACTGCTTCGACTATCGCCCCGCGCGGGGAGCCATTTCAAGGCCCAATGTGACAAATCCGACACAGCCCGCGGGGAATGGGTGTCTGACCTGCACAGTTGTGGCAAGCATGAAGATTGAGATCTGGTCAGACGTCGCGTGTCCGTGGTGCTATATCGGCAAGCGTCGGTTCGAGGCGGCCCTGGCCGAGTTCCCGCACCGCGACGCTGTGGAGGTGAAGTGGCGCAGCTACCAGCTGGACCCCACCCTTCCCGAGCACTACGACGGCACCGCGCTGGAGTATCTGAGCACGCGCAAGGGCATGGCCCCGGCCCAGGTTTCGCAGATGTTTGACCACGTCACCGAGCAGGCCAAGGGCGAGGGCCTGGACTACCGGTTCGACCAGGTGGTGGTGGCCAACAGCTTCACCGCCCATCGCCTGATCCACCTCGCTTCCCAGCAGGGACAGCAGGATGCCGCGAAGGAACGCCTGCTGAGCGATCATTTCGAACATGGCAAGGACATCGGAAGCGCCGAGTACCTCACCACCCTGGGCCATGAGCTGGGCCTCAACACCGATGAAGTCGCTGAACTCTTCACTACGGACAAATACGCCGATGACGTCCGGTTCGATTTCGAGGAAGCCCGCGGCCTGGGCATCAGCGGCGTCCCGTTCTTTGTGATTGACCGCAAGTTCGGGCTCTCCGGCGCCCAACCTGCCGAAACGTTCACGGCGGCGCTCAACCAGGCCTGGCAAGAGACCAACCCCCTGGTTCTGGTCACCGCCGCGGACGGCAACGACGGCGAGGCCTGCGGCCCGGACGGCTGCGCTGTCTGACACGCCCGATCCAACACGGCCCGTTGAGTTTTTGTCCAGATAATCCACCCAACTGCCACCAAGAGCGGGATTATCTGGACGAAAACTCCGGGTTTACTGACACATCGCGGTAAAGTGTCCGCATGCCCAGGATTTCGGCGGCCACCAACGCCGCGCAACGCGCCGAGACGCAACGCCGGGTCCTGACAGCCTTCGGGGAGCTCCTGTTCACCCACGGCCTGCCCGGACTGACCATGACTGACGTCGCCCGGCATGCCGGGGTGGGGCGGACCGCGGTGTACAACTACTACGCGGACATCGAAGAACTGCTGATCTCCTACGCCCTGGATGAGACCGAGCGCTTCCTCACCGAACTCCGGGAGTCACTGAGCAAGCTCGAGAACCCCGTCGAACGGCTGGCCCTGTACGTGCGCACCCAGGTGGAGGACCTCAGCCGCCGCCACCTCCCGCCCGGACCGGCGATGGCGGCGGTGCTGTCGCCGTCGTCCTTTGCGAAACTGGCCGACCACGTGGGTGAACTCAGCGTCCTGCTGCAGGGCATTCTCCGGGACGGCATGGCGCAGGGGTACCTGCCGCCAGCGGACATTGGCCAGCAGGCGCAGCTGATCCACGGCACACTCTCCTCCAGCGCCGCCCGCGGCAGCAATGAGCCCGCCGAACTTGAGGCCCGGATCGCCCGGACCGTGCGGTTCATCCAGCTGGGCGCCGGAGCAAGGTTCGACGACGACGGCGCCCCCCTGCGCATCAGCTAGGGCGTGTAGGCCTAGGGTGTGGCGCCGGCCGTCGGAATGACAGGCCACTTGGCATCGTCGGCGATCCGCCGGCTTTCCCGGGGGCAGCTGAGCGTCCCGGGAGTCTGGTCCACACGGTCCGCGGCGGCCAGCTCCTTGAAATCGCTGGAAAGAATCACGTCAACGCTGGCGTCCGTCCGGCCGTCCTGGAAGTAGTCGGAGCCGGGCAGGTTCCGTTGGACGCTGAAGGCCGCAGACTGCCCGGCAGCCCCCGAAACCACCGCCGCCACGCCGCGGAAGCCGGCCTCCGTGTTGGCCACGGCACCCACCACAAACTTCCGGACCAGCAACTCATCGGCCACGGAGCGGGCCAGACCGGGGCGGCTGGTGGAGTTGTAGACGTTGAGGTTTATTTTGTCGTTCGGGGTGTAGTCAAAGGTGGCCCCGGGACAGGTGGTCCGGGGCTCATCGCTGCCCGCCGTCGTCGGAAGCTTCAGTTGCCCGCTCATGATGGCCAACGCAACGATGATGGCGCCGGTAATGAGGCCCAGCAGCAATACCAGGACCACTCCATGCACCACGCGGCGGCGGACCCGCACCGGGTTGTCGGGGTCCTCGGCAGCCTCAAACGTGGCCCGCAGTTCGGGGCCGGTGACAACGTGGTGGCCGTGCAGGACGCTGGCGTCCTTGGGTTTCCTAGCCATCTATAACCAGCACGCGGGCGTGGATGGCGGTCCGCTGGTGCAGCGCTGTCCGGACAGCGCGGTGCAGCCCGTCCTCCAGGTACAGGGTTCCCTGGTACTGCACCACGTGGGGGAAGAGGTCTCCGAAAAAGGTGGAGTCTTCGGCCAGGAGCGCTTCGAGGTCGAGCGTCCGTTTGGTGGTCACCAGTTCGTCCAGGCGGACAGGGCGCGGCGGCAGCGACGCCCACTGTTTGGGCGTGTTGAAACCATGGTCGGGATACGGGCGTCCCTCGCCCACAGCTTTGAAGATCACCATGCCACCCTAGGCAGCTTGGGGGCCCAAGAGAAGTGTCCGGCCCGCAGCATCCCAAGGTTGTAGCCAAACAGTGACCATCTGTCATACGCCGTGGACATTGCGCCGCCGGCGCAGGATCACAGGCCAGTGGCTGACACAATGGAGTCATGACTGCACCCGAATTCCCTGCCAGCACCACGCACGGCGTCCGCCTGCCGTCCACCCCGCCGCTCGCCCTCCTGCTCGACGTTGACGGACCCGTGGCCAGCCCCGTGACCCGTGACGTGAAACCCGGCATCATTGCCGATCTCGTGGCGCTGGCCGCTGCCGGAATTCCGGTCATTTTCAATACCGGCCGCTCCGATGCCTTCATCCGCGAGCAGGTCATGGAGCCGATGATCGCCGCCGGTATTCCCGCCGGGACAGTGATCCATGCCATTTGCGAGAAGGGCGCCGTGTGGTTCAGCTACACCGCCGCCGGGCCCGGCCCCATCCATGTTGATCACGAACTGGCCGTGCCCCAGGCCTACGGTGATGACGTCCGCCGGCTCGTGGCCGAGGACTACTCCAGGCACATGTTCTTTGACGAGACGAAACGTGCCATGGTGTCCGTTGAACAGCACATCGAGGTGCCCTCCGCCGACTACCTTGCCGAGCAGAAGCTTTTCGACTCCGACGCCATGGACCTCATGACCCGCCACGGCATGGGTGTGGTCCGTCTGGAGCACCACGCACCGAATTCCGACGACGAGGTGGACTACCGCGTCGATCCCACCATCATTTCCACCGATATTGAGTCAGTGCGGCTCGGCAAAGACCTCGGCGCCAGCCGCGCAGTGGAGTTGCTGGCGGGACAGGGCATCACGCCGCTCGCGTGGCGGACGGTAGGTGATTCCCGCACGGACTACGCCATGGCGGACTGGCTCCACCACAATGACCACCCCGTAAAACACGTTGATGTCCGCCCGGCGGACGGCGTTCCGGTCAAGCCGTATGACGTGTTGACCGCCGCCGATCTGGGGCTTGGGGAAGATGTCATCCACGACGACGCCGGCGGAGCTTACCTGCGCAGCTGGCGCGAGGCCATGGTCGGCTGAGCCCGTCCCCGGCCGGCGGCGCCCGATTGAGGCCTGCCATTTTGGGGGTCGCGCTATTATTCAGATAAGAACGCTTACCATTTAGCCGCGACGGAGACAACCATTACAGAAGCACCTGTCCAGGACGAGATCTACTACGGCGGCCAGGCGTCCGTAGAACCGCGCACCCATGCGGAGGTGACATCTCCGGCTGCTGAGGCGCGGCTCAAGCACCGGCCGGACGTCGTCCGGCACAAGGGCAGGTATGCCCTGATCAACCACAACCGGACGCCGTACCAGGCCATGGTTGAGGACCTGCTGTTCCTGCGGGGCGTCCTTGCGGAGGCCGGGCTGGACTACCTTTTGGTGCGCGGCAACAACGACCGTCCGGTCATCGCCCTGGACTGGAAAGACCGCAAGAAGCTGCGGGCGGCCTTGGTTGAGGCCTGCCGCAACGAGCCCGTGTACTCCATGACCGTGGACGCGAAAAAGAAGTCTTCCGTGCTGGTTGCCGACGGGGACCTCTCCCCCAACCGTCAGGCCCGCATCTTCCGCCTCTACCGACCGCGGGTTGAACCCGATGGCGGTTTCGAGTTCGGTTCCTCCGCCGGCGTCCAGATTGAGCTCTGGAGCTTTGAGGGCAATCAGCTGATCCTCCCGATCGAAAACTCCCTGACCCGCCGCACCATGCAGTCCCAGGACGCTGTCCGCGGGACGGTTGAACGGTACGGCCACACCTGGCCCACCATCGAGAACATGTTCGCCGACCATGCCAGCGACATCAGCTTCGACATCGACCTGGTGTTTTCGTGGGTTGACGGCAGCTCTCCCGAATACATCGCGGCCCGCCGTGCCCAGCAGCAGGGTGTGGTTCTTGGCGAAGGCGACGACCACGAGGCCCGCTTCCGGCAGATCAACGAACTCAAATACGCCCTGCGCTCCGTCTACATGTTCGCACCCTGGATCCGCCGCATCTTTATCGCCACAGACTCCCCCGCCCCGGAGTGGCTCGCGGAGCACCCGTCCGTGACCATTGTCCGCAGCGATGAGTTTTTCGCCGATCCCGCAGTGCTGCCCACGCACAACTCGCAGGCAGTGGAATGCCAGCTCCACCACATCGAGGGCCTCTCCGAGCACTTCCTCTACTCGAATGACGACATGTTTTTCGGCCGCCCGGTGGGCCCGGACATGTTCTTCACACCGGGTGGCGTCACGAAGTTCATCGAGGCGGAGACCCGGATCGGGCTGGGCGACAACGATGCCGAGCGCAGTGGTTTCGAGAACGCCGCCCGCGTGAACCGCAAGCTGCTCTGGAACCGGTTCGGTCGGATCACCACGCGGCACCTGGAGCACACCGCCGCCCCGCTGCGGCGCAGCGTCGTGGCCAGGATGGAGCGTGAGTTCCCGGAGGAGTTCCAGAAGACGGCGGCGAGCAGGTTCCGCGCCGCGGACAACATCTCGGTCACCAATTCCTTCTACCACTACTACGCGCTGCTGACAGGCCGTGCGGTCACGCAGACCGCAGCCAAGGTGCGTTACGTGGACACCACCGCCCGCGCCGGGCTGAACACCCTGCCCAAGCTGCTGGCCAAGCGGAACATGGACTTCTTCTGCCTCAACGACGGCAGTTTCCCCGAGGTCCCCGCCGACGAGCGCGCCGAGCTCGTGACAGACTTCCTGGAGAAGTACTACCCCATCAAGGCGCCCTGGGAGCTCTGACGCTCATGGCCCTGACGCTGGTCGCGCCGACGTCAGGGCTTCCGACCCGCCGGGCTGCCGGCTAGATGGCGTAGTTCGGAAGGGCTACCTTCCTGACGCCTCCTGTTTTGGCGTTGTCAGGGATGCTGACGCCCGCGGCGGCCAGTCGCTCGGCAGTCATTTCCGAGGTGACATGCTCCCCCACGGTGGCCGCGTTCCCGAGCGGAACCACAGAGTGGACAATGGTGTGCTCGTAGACGTGCACCAGGTTGAAGGCCTGCCCGCCGTCCCGGCCGCGGGTACCGCCGACAGCGACGTTGAGGTCCTGGGTGTAGCACGTGGCCGAGGCGACGGAGACAGGAATCCCCGCAAACGTGGCGGTGGTCGAGTAGTGCAGATGGCCGGCGAGAATGGTCCGGACGTCGGAGTTGCGGACCACGGAGGCCAGGCTTGCCTGGTCCCGCAGTTCCACAAGCACGGCAAGGTCCAGGACCGACGGGACCGGCGGATGGTGGAGCGCCAGGATGGTGCCGTCCGGGGCCGGGGTATCCAGTTGGCGGGTGAGCCACCCCAGCTGGGTCGGACTTAGCTCGCCGTGGTGGTAACCCGGTACCGACGTGTCCATGGTGATGATGCGCAGGCCGTTGATGAAGTAGCTGCGGTCCACCGGTGCGTCGCTGGCAGGCTCGTCCAGCAGCCCGGTCCGGAAGTTGGCGCGGTTGTCGTGGTTGCCCATGGCCCAGATGACTTGGGCGCCCATGTCTTCGCAGGCGGGATCAACAATTGCCCGGAGCTTTGCGTAGGCTTGGGGATCGCCTTGGTCGGCGAGGTCACCCGTGAAGATCACGGCCTCGGGCCGGGCGCCGGAAGCCCTGACCTCGTCGAAAAGCTGAATGAGCTTGGCTTCGCTGTCAACTGCGCCGTAAAGGGGATCCGGACCTCCCAACAGGTGGGGGTCGCTCAGGTGGAGAAGGAAGTGGCGTGGCCGGGGGTGTTCGGCCTCGATGTGCTTCATTGCTGCCTCTGTGGTTGGTGGGAAACGGCGTTTCCCTTCTACCCTTCAGTAACTATTATCCAATCAGACAATTGGCAAACTGTGGGTAAATTATTGCGGCCAAGTTGGAAAAAACTAAAGAATTAAGCCTCGGAAAGTTCGGTTGTGGCCGCCGGTCCGTCAAATTCTGCCAGTGCCATTTCAATTGCGTCGATGACCTCGGCGGAGTCCGGTTCGACGGTGGGCGCGAAGCGTGCCACCACCTCGCCCTCGCGGTTGACCAGGAACTTCTCGAAGTTCCATTTCACCAGGCCGGGCAGCACACTGGTTTTGAACCTGGTCAGCTCGGCATAGAGCGGATGCTGGTCCTTGCCACGCACGTTGGCCTTGGCCGTCAGCGGGAAGCTGACACCGAAATTCCGCTCGCAGAACTCGGCGATCTCGCTGTCGTTGCCCGGCTCCTGGCCGGCGAACTGGTTGCACGGAACTCCGAGCACATCGAAGCCGCGGTCGCGGAACTTCTCGTATAGCGTCTCGAGGCCCGCGTACTGCGGAGTGAACCCGCACTTTGACGCCACGTTCACCACCAGCACCACGTTGCCCTTGAACCGGCCAAAGTCGGTTTCGGTGCCGTCGTTGAGGGTGAGGGGAATGGTGTACAGGTCTGTCACAGCGCCGTCCTTGAAAGGTTGGTCATGCAGGTGATTCGTTGCCAACCATCAAGGGTACGGGTGCAGTCTGGGAGTTCTCTGTCAGGGTCCCGCCGACTCGGACCATGTTGCGGTGTCGGTAGGCGTGGCGGTGGTTGTGGCTGTCGTAGAGGACGAAGGCGAAGGCGCGGCTGTTTCGGCTGACGACTCGCTACTCGTTGTTGCTGTGGGCTCCACCGTTGGCGCCGGCGTCGGCGTCAGGCGCGAGGTAGGCCTGAGCGGCCACGACCAGGAGACAGTCGGCGTCGGAGACGGCGACGCGCTCGTCGTCGGCGCAGGCGAGGTGCCCGCGGGTGTGGGTGACATCGTCGTCGTCGTCGGCGTGGCGCTTGACGTTCCCGTCGGCGTCCGCGTTGCCCGGGGCGTGGAAGGCGTTGGGGAGGGCGATGCCGTCGAAGTGGCTGTTTCCGTCGCAGGTTCCGTCGCAGTCGGGTCCGGCGACGCGGATCCAGTCGAGGTAGCGTCCGACGACGGCTCTTCCGTGGGTGCCTCGTCCGGCGTTTCCGACGTTGTCACTGATCCCTCCACCGGCGGCGGTTCGGACAGTTCCTCTTCGCCGCCCAGGACCGTGTGGCTGTTGTCCTCGGCGACCGGGATGGCCCAGCGTTGCGCGCCGACGTCCCCGGGTTTGGCCTCATAGCTGACCATGGCTATGTCCTCGAGCTCGTCCAGCTGGCGAATGCGCAGAAGTGTCCAGTTCAGCGGGCTCGTGTGCTTGCCGTTGAGGATGGTTTCGAAATGCAGATGGCAGCCGGTGGACCATCCCGTGGTGCCCACACGGGCAATGACCTGGCCCACCTGCACAGAGTCCCCCGTCCGGACCGCCACAGCCTCCAGGTGGTTGTACGTAGTGATCAGCCCGTTGCCGTGGTCCAGTTCCACGCGGTTGCCGCCGCCCCAGGGGTGCCACCCGGCGGCCCGGACCACGCCTGCGTCGGCCGCATAAACCCTGGTGCCGCAGCCTGCAGCGAAGTCCTGGCCCAGGTGGAAATCGCCGCCCGCACCGGTGATCGGGCTGACCCTGTACCCGAATGGAGAGCTTGACGTGAGGAACTCAAGCGGCGCCATGAGGAACCCCTCCGGGGGGCGTGTGAGCCCGGTGGCGGCCACGATGAGCGGAGCGCTCCCGCCCTTGGCGATCGTCCTGACCAGTGTGCGGTTAAACGGAACCAAGGCCCGGCTGTCCGTCAGGAAAGGACCGGCCAGCCCAGGCAGGCCGACATGTCCGGCACCCGCCGGCGACGCTGCCGGGCGGAGTTCAACGGGGGACGATCCAGGGAAGCCGACGGCGAAGAGTGACGTGGCAACAACGGCGCCGGCGGCCAGCACGCGCACAGCCATGGCGCAGCCGCCCGCGGGCTCCTTCTCCCGGCCGGATCCCCAATGATTGCCCACTCGTTACTCCCGGGTTGGCCCGCCAGACCCCGGATCCAGACGGACTTACCATCTCATGGGACCACAAAGACCCGGGCCTGTGAACCCCCGCGCCGGTCCCGCTGCGGACATTATGTGGACCAGCCCCCAGCACCGTGCCCGCCGCTTCTGGACGAGAATAGTGACATGCGAAATTTCCTCAGGGAATGGCAGGGCGAAATCAAGCGGGTTTTCACCGGCAGCACTGACGGTCAGCCCGCCTGGGTTCCGCGGCTGGCCGAAGGGGACGACGCCGGCTATCACCTTCCCGGCTCGGCCGTCTGGGCGGTGCACGGCTCCATGACCACCATTGTGGCTGGGGTCCGTGCGCTCCTGATGCAGGCCTTGCACCCCGGGGCGCTGGCGGGAATCCAGGAGCACTCTGACTTCCGCGCCGATCCGCTCAGCCGGCTGGCCCGGACCATCCGCTGGATCTTCACCGTCACCTATGGCCCACAGTCCGCCGCGGACGAGGCTTCCGCCCGGGTCCGTAGGCTGCATGAGCCTGTACAGGGGACGTACGGTGACGGGCACGGCGGCGAGCGGAGCTACTCGGCCAACGATCCGGAACTCGCCCGCTGGGTCCACATCGCGTTTGTGGACGCCTTCCTCTCGGCCCACAAAATCTGGGGTGCCGGGATCCCCGGCGGCCCCGACGCCTATGTCCGCGAGTGGGCCCAGGCGGGACTGCTGATGGGCGTGGAGGATCCGCCCCTGAGCGAGGCCGAAATGCGGGAGCAACTGGACCGCTGGTATAACAACGGTGAGCTGGTCGCGGACAGCCGGGTTGCCGAGACCGTGGAGTTCATCCGCAACCCGCCACTGCATCCGCTGCTGCGCCCCGGCTACCGGGTCATCTTCGCCGGCGCCGTCTACAGCCTGGAACCGAAGTACCGCCGCATGCTGGGGCTCCGGGTTCCCCGGCTGGGGCCGTTCCCGCTCCCCGTGAGGCTGGCAACGAAGGTGACTCTCGGCGTCGTACATCTTGCCCTTGGACGCGGGCCTGGACCCAGCGAACAAGCGGCCCGGGAGCGTCTCCGCCGCCTGGGCTACCCGGGCACGTGACCTGGCAGCCGGGCTGGGCGGCGGGCTCCAGCCATGGGTCAACGCCTGGCCGGAGGACAGCAAAAACCCGGCCCTGACGAGGTCAGAACCGGGTTTTTGGCTGGCGGAGAATGGGGGATTTGAACCCCCGAGGGCGTTAACCCAACACGCGTTCCAGGCGTGCGCCATAGGCCGCTAGGCGAATTCTCCAGCTGCTTTCGAATCAAAAGCAGATACTAGACTACCTGAACATTCCGGCATCGCCCAATTGGGCCGGCGGACCATTACCGCATGCGGCAATCCGGGCTCCAGGTGGTCCGTTAACGTAAAAATGGACGCCCCCAATGCGCCCATTCCTCCGATACACCGTTGAGCTGCCGGGTCCGGCCCTCCAGCCAGGCCCCGCAGCTCACAACCTTGAGATTGCCCCAATCGGTGTACATATCCATGATCGGCCCTACCCGCCGGATAAGCAATGAAATCGCTGCCCTTTACCCTGCCTTCTTGGCAGGATGAGGCCATGACACAGCTGCACGCCCTGGTGGTTTACGTTCCGGAGACACACGCGGAGCCGCTGCTCGCGGCAATCGGGGACGCCGGCGCGGGCAGGATCGGGAACTATTCGCACTGCACCTTCACCTCCCCCGGCACCGGGCGCTTCACTCCGTTGTCTGGCGCCGAGCCGTTCGTCGGGGCAGTGGGTGCGATCGAACGCGTGCCGGAAACCCGGGTGGAGTGCGTTGTGGAGGAAGAGATGCTCGACGCCGTTGTGCTGGCCCTGCGCGCAACGCACCCTTACGAGGAGCCCGCATTCATGACCTGGCCGGTGGACGGCTGGCGACGCTAGCTGGCACCCGGGCCTCTGAACCGGCTTTCGCCTTTGCGGCAGCTCATCAGGAAATTCCGGGCGGCGCGAGGGCACACGGCCGGGCCACGGCCGGCAGGCGAACGGGCCGTCCGGACCTTACCGAATCTTCGGGTAAACTTGTCTGCGGCCCCTCATGTGGCGTCATCCTGTTGAACTCCCCCAGGACCGGAAGGTAGCAAGGGTAAACGGGCTCTGGCGGGTGCATGGGGGGTCTTTACTCTTCCCGGGGCGGCCGTCCGCGAGGGATCCTGATTGTCTGCCCGGATTGGTAGGGTTTTCTCGTGACTGTTACTACCACCGCCCTTTACCGCAGATACCGCCCGGACTCCTTCGCTGACGTTATCGGGCAGGAACATGTCACCGAGCCGCTGATGACGGCACTGCGGAAAAACCGTGTCAACCACGCCTATCTCTTCTCCGGCCCGCGCGGTTGCGGAAAAACCACCTCCGCCCGCATCCTGGCCCGCTGCCTCAACTGCGCCCAGGGCCCCACGGATACGCCCTGCGGCGCGTGCCCCAGCTGCATTGAACTGGCCCGCGGCGGCTCAGGCTCGCTGGACGTCATCGAGATCGACGCCGCCAGCCATGGCGGCGTGGACGACGCCAGGGACCTTCGCGAGCGTGCCACGTACGCTCCGGTCCGCGACCGCTACAAGATCTTCATCATCGATGAGGCCCACATGGTCACCTCGGCCGGGTTCAACGCCCTGCTGAAGATCGTTGAAGAGCCACCGGAGCACATCAAGTTCATCTTCGCCACCACGGAGCCGGACAAGGTCATCGGCACCATCCGCTCCCGCACCCACCACTACCCTTTCCGGCTTGTCCCGCCGGAGCCGCTGATGGCGTACCTGGAGCTGCTCTGCAAGCAGGAAAACGTTCCCGTGGCTCCCGGCGTCCTGTCGCTGGTGGTCCGGGCCGGCGGCGGCTCCGTCCGCGATTCCCTGTCCGTGCTGGACCAGCTGATGGCCGGCGCCGGACCCAACGGCCTCGACTACGAACTGGCGGTGGCCCTCCTCGGCTACACCCACGCATCGTTGCTGGATGACGTGGTGGAAGCTGTGGCCGCCTCAGATGCCGCCACCGTTTTCCGGGCTGTGGACCGCGTGGTGCAGACCGGCCACGATCCCCGCCGCTTCGTCGAGGACCTGCTGGAACGCTTCCGCGACCTCATCATCGTCCAGGCCATGCCCGAAAGCGCCCAGGTCATCCTCCGCGGCATGCCTGCGGACCAGATCGCCCGGCTCCAGAACCAGGCGCACAATCTCGGGGCTTCCGAACTCTCCCGCGCCGCTGACGTCACCAATACTGCGCTGACCGAGATGACCGGCGCCACGTCTCCGCGCCTGCATCTTGAGCTTCTCTGCGCCCGCATCCTGCTCCCCAGTTCGGAACAGACGGAACGCGGCATCGCTGCGCGGATCGACCGCGTGGAGCGGCGCCTGAATTACGCCGGGAACGACGTCGGCGCTCCCGCTCCGTCTGGTGCTGCGGTTTCGGCTGGACCCGCTGCGGTTTCCGCGGTGCCGGCAGCGGCAACGCCGGCTCCTGCTGCACCTGTTTCCGTACCAGCAGCTTCCTCGCCAGCTCCTGCTGCACCCGTTTCCGTACAACCAGTTTCTGCACCAGCCGTTTCTGCGGCGCCCGCTGCGGCACTTCCGAATGCTGCGGTTCCGGCCGCAGCACAGCAAGTTGCTGCGGCGCCGGTTGCTGCGCAGCAGCCTTCAGGGCCAGCGGATGCAGGTCCCGGGTCGGCCCGGCCAGCGGCATCCGGAGCCGAACAGACCAGGCCGTCGCTGACGCCGCCCAGGGTCAGCACCCACGACTGGCCGGTTGACGAGTCCACAGGCCAGGGGCCCGCTCCCACACCGCAGGCATCCGGTCAGACCAGCCGACCGTCCGGGGCAGACGCCCCCCGCGCAGTTTCCCCGGCCACCCCGCCGGCAAGCACTGGGGCCGCCGGGACAGGCGACGTCGAAGTCCTGCGCCGTGCCTGGCCGGAAGTTCTGCAGACACTCTCCAAGATCAAGCGCAGCACGTGGGCCCTGGTTGAGCCGAACGCCCAGGTGGGTGCCTTTGACGGCCAGGTCCTGACACTGTCGTTCAGCACCACCGGGTTGGCCGGCGCCTTCGGCCGGGCTGATCACGCTGAAAACCTGCGGCAGGCGATCCACAAAACAGTGGGCATCGACTGCCAGATCACCGCAGTCGCCGGTGGCGCCAACAGGGCAGCGAGCGCTGAGCCAAACCCAAAAGCTCCCGCTAGTCCGGAAGCCAGCCCGGACGCTCCGGCCAGTTCAGCCGATGTCGCGTGGGGCCTGGCCCCTGCCAGCACCGTTTCCACACCTGCGGTCCTGGCCACCGCGCCGGCAGCTTCGCCAGCCCCCTCCCCCGCGACGCGTGCGCCCGAACCGGCCGTGCCTCCTGCCACTGCTGCACCTGCACCGACTGCAGGCGCGGCAGCTATTGCAGAAACTGTCCACACCGGCGACGTCAGCGCGCCGGCAACCACTGAGGCCGCCGAGCTACCAACCGCCCAGCTACCAACCGCCCAGGGACAGCCGGTACCAGCTGAGCCGGATGCCACCGCCGGTTCGTATGCCTACTCCGATGACGACTGGGGTCCCCCGCGCGACGAAGATGCTCCGCCGCTGGACGAGGAACCACCCATGGACTGGGATCCCTCGGCTGCGGCTACCCCACGCCTGTCGCATTCACAGCCTGAGCCTTCAGCGGCCACACCCGCCAAGCGGCCTGCTCGAGGTGCTTCAAAGGCTGCAGCAGCAAAGACCTCCCCAGCTAGCGGGTCCTCCGGTGCGGCATCGGCCGCTCCTTCACAACCCGATCCGGCACTGGATCCGTGGGGCCGGGCCGTCGAGCAGGCGCCGGGCGTATGGGTGGTTGGCACCGAGCCCAATGTTGGCAAAAGCCTGAACACGTCCGTCCCGGAAGAGGACACGGAAACCGCTCCTGCGCCCAGCTACGAGCCCGCCACCGCCCAGGTCCCCAAGACGTCAGCTGTCGTGACCCAGTCCGATGCCGACGCCAGCTGGGGCTTGCCGCCCGTAGCCCCCACCGCAACCACCGAAATCCCCGCACGATATGCAGCTGCACAACATTCAGCTGCACCGCAGAGCCCCGCGCCGGAGACCCCCGCACTACAAGGCCCCGCACCAGAAACCGCGGAGCCCCACAACCCGGCGCCGGGCAGCCAAGCCCCGGCAACTCCGGGGGCCCCTGCAGTCCCGCCGGGGGAAGCCGCGGTTCCCGAACCGGCTGAAGTCCGTGAGTACGCTATGGCATCGACTGCTCCGGCTGCCGCACCCCTACAGCCGGCACCGGCTACGTCCGAGTCCGCTGCTGCCGCCAGGCAGAGTCTTTACCAGCGCCTGTCCAACAGCCCCGAGGCCGAAGCCGGGCGTGCCAAGGCGCCGGCCAGGGCTGCCGCCGCCACTTATGTCCAGGACATACCGAGCGCGGACGATGAAACCATCGAGGAATCCGGCGTCTTTGGACGCGCCGCCGTCGAGCGTATTCTGGGCGGGAAGCTGATCGAGGAGCGGTCCCCGGACGGAAGCCCCATCGTTGCGACGCTCTAGGCACCTGGCGCACGTACTCCCGCAACTCCATTCACCATCCAAGCCAAGCCAAGCCAAAAGAGGAAAACGTGTACGAAGGTGCAGTCCAGGAGCTGATTGACGAGCTCGGACGGCTTCCCGGTGTCGGTCCCAAATCCGCCCAGCGGCTTGCCTTCCACATCCTCGAAGC
Source organism: Pseudarthrobacter humi (assembly GCF_024294965.1). Taxonomy (NCBI): domain Bacteria; kingdom Bacillati; phylum Actinomycetota; class Actinomycetes; order Micrococcales; family Micrococcaceae; genus Pseudarthrobacter; species Pseudarthrobacter humi. The sequence goes on along the minus strand of NZ_JANCLV010000010.1, from coordinate 109,171 downwards.
GGACCCGCAGGACATGAAGCGACTCGTGGAAGCCATCACCATGGTGAAGGAACGCGTGAAGTTCTGCACGGTATGCGGCAACGTCACCGAGCAGGAATTGTGCAACATCTGCCGCGATCCCCGGCGCGACCCGTCAGTCATTTGTGTGGTGGAGGAGTCCAAGGACGTCCTCGCCGTGGAGCGCACCCGGTCCTTCCGCGGCCGCTATCACGTGCTGGGCGGAGCCATCAACCCCATCGCCGGCGTTGGGCCCGAGCAGCTGCGGATCCGGGAACTCCTGACCCGGCTGAACGACGGCGCCATCCAGGAGGTCATCATCGCCACCGACCCCAACCTCGAAGGCGAAGCAACGGCCACGTACCTGGCCAGGATGCTGAAGACAATCGGCATCGTGGTAACCAGGCTGGCCTCCGGCCTGCCCGTGGGCGGTGACCTTGAGTACGCGGACGAGGTCACGCTCGGGCGTGCTTTCGAAGGCCGCCGCAACGCCCTGACCTGAGCGGACCCGCCCCTGACTGGTCAGGCCGACAGGCCGTCGGCGGGCACACCGGCTTAGGCGATGCGGGTTCCGCGTGCCAGCCTGTGTGCCGGAGTGCGCAGCGAACGCCAGCCCAGCCACATCAGCAGCCCGGCAAGCAGCAGCTGCAGGCCGAGCCCCAGCGGCCACAAGGGAGTGGACTGTGCCAGGTACTGCGGCTTGGCCTCCCCGTTGGCGCAGGGGTAGGTGCCCTCCGGACCGGCCATGGCGTAGCGTGCACCCTGGCTGATGGATTCGATGGCCCCCACCGGTGACGACATTCCAGGGCCACTGTTGACGCGGACCGTGTAGGGGATGGCATCGGCCACCACCACATAAGGGTTCATGGCCAGCATCCACGCCACCCTTTCGGTGCGAACCGCTGGCTGGGCGCGCAGCAGTCCAGAGCAGGTGTACTCCGGTTCCTGCGGCGCTGTTTGGTCGGGTACCGGCAGCAGCGGTTCGTAGTTGCGGTACTGCGCCTGGTTGGCCATGATGGTGCCCTGCGAGAGCCCGGCGCCCAGGCCGAAGGCAATCAGGGAACCGAAAACCAGCCCGGCCACGGCAAGGTACGTGACGACAATCGAGAACAGCGGGCGCCCTGCCAGCGCGGAAATTCCGACGCCGATGGCACAGACCACACCCACCTCAACCGCGAGCATCAGCATGGCCACAATGACATGGCCCGGCGTCATGCCGCCGAGGGCCACTCCGATGACCAGGAACGGCGTACTGGCAATCAGGAAGGCCAGGGCGGCGGCCCACGCGGCGAAGAACTTGCCCCACAGGATCTGTCCGGGACGGAGCAGGGTCACCTGAAGGATGGCCAGGGTCCCGCCGGCGCGGTCGCCGTTGACGGCATTGGCAGACAGTGCGGGCGCCACCAACAATGCGAAGAGGAGGACAAAAGCCAGGACCACTTCGAAGATCATGGACCCCGGCCCGGAATCGGGCGGCAAAAAGTTGGAATAGGCCCGTTGGGCTTCGCGTTGGGCGTTCCAGCTGGCCCACGTCAGCCAGGTCACCAGGCCCGTCAGGATGAACCAGATGGCCAGCATGATGTACCAGCCGCGGGACCGGAGACGCTGCTTGATTTCCAGGACCACCACATCCCGGATGCCCGCAAGGTAGCTGGCACCAAAGCCGGAAGCCGGCGGGCGCTGCGTTGGTTCTGTCAGCTGGCTCATCGCCGCTCCCCCTCAAGGTTCATGTAAGTCTCTTCCAGGGCACCCGAGGCGGGGGCAAAGGAGCTGACCCCGACGCCGGCCAGCACCAGGTCGCGCAGGAGGCGGGCGGCGTCGTCGTCGTTCAGCAACACCAGGCTGACGGCCGGCCGTCGGCCGTCCTCAACCCGGAACGCCAGGCCCAAGTCCGTGAGTTTGGCGGCGAGCGCTGCGTCGTCGGTTGCCGAGATGGCGTAACGCCTGCCGGAGGCGGCAGCCGCGTCCGTGGTCTGGTGCCGGACCGTCTTCCCTCGGTTGACGAACACCGCTGCGTCCGCAATTTCGTCCAGCTCGCTGAGCACGTGGGAGGAGACAACAACGGACCTCCCCTCCGCCGCAAGCTGCCGCAGCATCACCCGCAGCTCCACCCGCGATCCCGGGTCCAGGCCCGACGCCGGCTCATCGAGCAGCAGCACGGACGGGTCGTGGATCAGTGCGCGGGCCAGGCTGAGGCGCTGCTGCTGCCCCCGGGACAGGACACGGGCCGGCTGGTCTGCAAGGCCGCTCAGGCGGACCCGGTCCAGCATCTCGGTGACGCGCTGCGGGATTCCGGCCTTGGGCAGCCGGTAGAAACGGGCTATCTGGGTGAGGATCTCACGGGCGGTCAGGGACTCCCACACGCCCAGGGTGTCCGGCATCCAGCCAATCCTTTTGCGCACTTCCGCGCGGTGGTGCTGCGGATCCAGCCCATCCACGGTGACAGTGCCGGAATCCGGCGCCAGCAGTGAAGCCAGCATGAGCAACAGCGTGGTTTTTCCGGCCCCGTTGGGACCGATCAGCGCGGTGACTTTTCCCGCCGGAGCATGGAAATCCATGTGCTCGACGGCGTGCACCTGCCCGAAGCTGCGGCTCACGGCGGTGGCGCTGATGCCGTCCTTATGCGGGCTTTCCGGCTGGGCCGGAATGCCTATTCTGTCCCAGTTTTCTGTCATTTCCCGAGCACCTGTCCCCCAAGCCGTTCATGCATACTGACTATATGAGCGTACGCCTGAGCCGACGGGCGCAGTATCCGCCGGAAGGCTGAGATTTGGACACAATTCCGCGTCCGGCCACAGGCGGCGATAAACTGGGCTGACACGTCACGCCGTCCAGCCGCAAGGCCGTGCCTGACCTCCAGAACTCCGATTGATCCAGTGAAGGTACGCGCATGAGTACGCCCACTTCCGAAGTGCACACGGCAACGCAGCCACAGGAGCTGCCCGAAGGCGCTGCGGTGACCAAACAGCTGATTGTGCAGAAGTTCGGCGGCTCCTCCGTGTCGGATGCCGAGGGCGTCAAGCGCGTCGCCAAGCGCGTGGTCGACGCGCAGCGGGCCGGCAACGAAGTGGTGGTGGTCGTGTCGGCCATGGGCGACACCACCGACGAACTGCTGGACCTCGCCGCCCAGGTGACAGACTCCGCCCCCGCCCGCGAGATGGACATGCTCCTCTCCGCCGGTGAGAGGATCTCCATGGCCCTGCTGGCCATGGCCATCAACAAGTTCGGCGCCTCGGCGCAGTCCTTCACCGGCTCCCAGGCCGGCATGATCACGGACGGCATCCACGGCAAGGCGCGCATTATCGACGTCGATCCGCACCGCATCCGCACGGCCCTGGACAAGGGGCACATCGCGATCGTCGCCGGCTTCCAGGGCATGAGCCGTAGCACCAACGAGATCACCACCCTGGGCCGCGGCGGCTCGGACACCACCGCCGTCGCGCTTGCGGCCGCACTCGACGCCGATGTCTGCGAGATCTACACGGACGTTGACGGCATCTATACCGCGGACCCCCGCGTGGTGCCTTCCGCCCAGAAAATCGACACCATCTCCAGCGAGGAAATGCTGGAACTCGCGGCGTCCGGTGCGAAGATCCTGCACCTGCGCTGCGTTGAATACGCGCGCCGGTTCGGCGTGCCGTTGCATGTCCGGTCCTCATTCAGCCAGAACGAAGGCACCTGGGTCATCCCCAGCGCCGAAGACAAGATCACCACTCAAGAGGGAGTTGCCTTGGAGCAGCCAATCATCTCCGGCGTTGCACACGACCGTTCCGAAGCCAAGGTCACTGTGGTGGGTGTACCGGACATCCCCGGCAAGGCGGCCGCGATCTTCCAGGTCATTGCCGACGCCCACTCGAACATCGACATGATCGTGCAGAACGTTTCCACGCACGGCACTGGCCGGACGGATATTTCCTTCACGCTCCCCATCGTCGAAGGCGCGGAGGCCCTGGCGGCGCTCAAGGCCGCGCAGCCGGATATCGGGTTCGAGAACATCGAATACAACGAACAGATCGGCAAACTGTCCCTGATCGGGGCCGGCATGCGGTCACACCCGGGCGTCTCAGCGACGTTCTTCAAGGCCCTGTCCGACGCCGGGATCAACATAAACATGATCTCCACCTCGGAAATCCGGATCTCCGTGGTGACGCACGCTGATCTCCTCGATGACGCCGTCCGGGCAATCCATAAGGCCTTCGACCTGGACAGCGAAGACGAGGCAACTGTCTACGGCGGCACCGGGCGCTAGCCCAAGCCGCCCCCTACAAGCAACGCGGGGTCACTTCCGGCCCGATAAACGAAGGTTATTCGGCCGGAAGTGACCCCGCGTTGCTTTTGTTTCAGCCCTGTTTGTCCAGTTCTTCGCGGCGCACGGCGTAGTGATGACCTTCGGAATCGGTTTCCACCACGAAGTGGGAAAGATCCTCGTCAGAGGCCTGCTCGAACTCATCATGCTTGTGGACCACGGGCGAATCCGTGTCCAGGCGCGTTGCCGGCCCGAAGACAAAGCGGAGCCTGTCAGTCGCGTGCATAAAACCGGTGAGCGCATGTCCCATTGTTTCCACCCCCTTCCCGCGTTGCGGGCGAAAGAGCCACCGCCTCCTTGTGGAGTCAGTGCCCTTATTTTACGCCCGCCGCGCGAAAATTGGTCTGGTGAGGTTGGGCATGGTGGAGAGGCCGGGGAGGGTCAGCGGAGGGACTGGTCGTCCGGGTTCCTGGGCACAACATAGGTGCTGCCGTCCGGGCGGGTGACCGTTTCCCATTGCTGGGTTTCCCGCTCGCGCTGAACCAGGAGTGCCCGGTTCTCTTCGGTCATGTCATGCACCAGGGAACTGCGGTTGGCCGGGCCGAAAATCGCCCTGAGCTTGCCGGTTGCGCGCATGAACCGCTGGGATGCGTTGCCCTTGTCGGCTGACTTGCCTTTGCCCATGAAAGTGACCCCTTCGATAGAACCCAATTACCCGCTCCAGTGTACGCTAACAATTAGTGCACTAACTATTGGAGGAAATCTTATGACGGTACGGGCCGGCGCTGCGCGGCAGCAGGACGATGACCTCCTATTGGAGCAACAGCTCTGTTTTGCCCTCACTGTGGCATCCAGAAGCGTGGTGGGCGCCTACAAGCCCGTCCTGGAAAAGCTCGGACTCACCCACCCGCAGTACCTTGTGATGCTGTGCCTGTGGGAATCAGCACCCCGCACACTGCGCAGCATCAGTGAAGCCCTGGCGCAGGCCCCGGCCACCATCTCACCGCTACTTCGGCGGCTGGAGGAGGCCGGCTTTGTCACCCGCCAGCGGGCGGACGGAAACGAACGCACCCTTGCCGTGGGCCTGACCCCGGCCGGCGCCGCGCTGCGTCAGCAGGCTGTTGCCGTCCCGGGCACCATGATGGAACGCCTGGGGCTGACCCGTGAGCAGGTGGGCGCGCTGCACAAATCCATGATGGGGCTCATCGCCGCCACCGCCGGATCCAGCGGGCAACCCGTCGGGGAGTAAATGCGGCAAGGCGTAAAATGGCAGCAACCTAGGAGGGTCCATGCGTTTGCGAACAGTACGGCCATTGTTGGCGGTCCTCGTCATTGCCGGGCTCGCCGCCTGTACGGGCACGCCTGACGGGACCGGGACTCCATCCGCCAGCCCTACAACCAGTTCTTCGGCCAGCCCGGGCACCTCCGGGTCTCCCGCTCCGGACACCGAGACCACCGTCCCTGCGCCGTCACCTTCCGCACCCCCGGCCCCGACGGCAGGCCCCGGCGCCGGCAACGCCGAGCTTGCCATTATGGTCAGGCCTTCTCCCACCGAAGCTGCAGTGAACTACACGCTGGTCTGCCGCGGCGGCCTCCCCACAGCTGAGAGCAAGCACCCCAGGCCGGAGGCTGCGTGCGCTGCCCTCAAGAACAACGCTGCGCTCCTCAGCCCGGCCCCCAAGAGCAAGGACGTGGCCTGCACCGAACAATACGGCGGCCCGCAGACCGCCAAGGTCACCGGGATTGTGGACGATACTCCCGTGGATGCCACCTTCGCGCGCACCAACGGCTGCGAAATCGGTGCCTGGAACGCAGCCCAGGACGTCCTGGGTGCCAGCGGTGGAGCAACGTAGCCTGCTGACGGCCGATGTCTGGCGTGCCCGCGAAGAAGCGCACGCCCAACGCGTCCGCCGTTACTCGGATCCCTACCTTGCGCGCCGCTCGGCAGGTCGGAAGCACCCGGTGGAGGACTTTCTTTTCACTTACTACACCCAGAAGCCAGGCCAGCTGCTGCGCTGGCACCCGGGAGCCGGCGTCGTACTGACCGCTGAAGCGGCGTCCGCCCGCATGGGCTGGAAGCACTACAAAACGCTCGACGACGGCGAACTCGCCTCCCTGGGGCTGCCGCCGGGAACCCCGGCCGTGACTTTTGACCGCGCCCGGTTCCTGGCCGACCGGCACGAGGCGGTGGCCTTCGCGGACATCATCCTTCGCGGCACCGCTGCCCGGCCTGCGCAGTTCGGCTGCTTCGGGCTGCACGAATGGGCAATGGTCTACCGACAGGACAAATTCGACCTGCGCCATGAATACCTGCAGCTGAGGCTGGGTTCGGCCGGCACGGACAAAGTGGTGGAGGACAACCGGATCCGGTGCTCACACTTCGACGCCTTCCGCTTTTACACGCCCGACGCTACTGCACTGAACGAACTGGCGCCCAGCCGCGAAAACCAGCGGCACATGGAACAGCCGGGCTGCCTGCACGCCAACATGGACCTCTACAAGTGGGCGTACAAACTGCTGCCCGCGCTTCCCAGCGAACTGGTGATGGATTGCTTCGAACTGTCCTGGCGGATCCGGGCCATGGACATGCAGGCCTCCCCCTACGACCTCGCGGAGTGGGGTTACCCGCCGATTGAGATCGAAACCGCGGAAGGCAAAGCGGCCTACGTTGGGCATCAGCGCGCCTTCGCCGGTGAGGCTGCTGCGCTCCGCGGGCGCCTGGCGCAGGCCCTGGCACCGCTTCGAATTGCGGGGACGGTATGAAGGACCTCGAGCTGACCATCAGGGTCACGGAACACCCCGGCTCCCCCGAGTACGAGTTCCGGCTGATAGTCCGCGATGGCTTCCCTGCTGACAGTTGCACCGTGCCCGATCCCGCAGCAGCGTTGTCAGCGATGGAACGCTTCGGTGAGGACATCTTCTTTCCCAAACCGGGCCCCCCGAAACTCTGCACGCAGCAATACGGCGGGCCGCAGGTGGCCGTTGTGACCGGCTCCATCAACGGCCGCCCCGTCAGTGTGACTTTCCGGCGAACCGATGGCTGTGAAATCTCCCGCTGGCGCGCCATGGCTCCCCTGTTCGGCGGGACAACTGGTTCCCGCGGCGAAACCTGACCATAGGCGGCAGCCTCCGCAAAACGGGAACGCCGCCGGAACCAAGCGGTCCGGCGGCGTTCCCATCCTGTTGCTGAAGGGCTAGAGATCCATGTTGCGGTTTCCGGAGAACTCCGGGACCTCCTGTTTCTTCTTTTCCTTTTTGACCCTGTCCTTCTGGTCGTTGGCAGGGTCACCGGCAGTTTCATCCGCAGGGACCACCAAAGCACTGCCTGGTGTGACCACCACAGAGACGAAGGTGGGCGCGCTGGAACCGGCGAACGTCACCCGGCCGATATACGAGCCTTCAGCGAGATCCTTCCACTGGAGCTTCAGAATGCCCGACTGGCCGTTCCCGAGCCGCAGCGGATTGGGGGTCACCGTGGCATTTCCCACGTTGGCTCCCAGCACCGCAGCGTCCACGGACGCCTTCGTGGGCTGCCCATTGGGGCTTGCGTAGAGGTTCACAAAAATCGTGTACACGCCCGGAGCCGGGTTCGGAACCGAAATTGATTCACTGGCAGAGGCCGTCTGGGCCAGCAGGGCCTGGCCCGCCGGGTTGAAGACCACCATGTCGAAGTCGGCGGCCTCGTCCGAGGAAAAGACGGAGAACTTTGCCAACGGCGATCCTGCCGGAACGGTGACCTCCTTGGCGAAGTTGGACGCGTCCGTTTCCAGGGCCAGCGGCCCTGGCACCAGTTCGATGGCCGAGGAGTCAGCCTTGGACAGGCCGTCCAAAGTAATCTTCACGGGCGCGTTGGTGCCCGAAACCACCGGAATGTCGCCCTGCCCCTGGCCCCCTTCCGAGGCAAACGCCAGATTTGCCGGTGCCACCACCGACTGCGGGCGGACGGCCACCGGCGATGCCACGTTCTTGCCGGCACCCTGCCAGACGAGGTTGCCCATGGCAAACTGCCCCAAGGCAGCGCTGGTGTTCTCAAACTTGACCTGGAAGGTGCGTTTCTCGCCAGCCGCGTTGAAGCTAAGGATCGACGGCGTGACCGTCACCTTGACGCCAGGAACGCTGGCCTTGGCCCGGTAAACGCCTGGGGTCAGCGCGGTGACAGTCCGCGTGACCTCTGTCTTGCCGGTGAGTGCCCCCAGCGCGAACGAGGCAACATTCATATCCCGCGGTGCGGTTGTTCCGAGACCCGGGATGCCCAGGTCCAGGCCCGTTCCCTGGATGAACTTCAGGTAGTCGTCCTCGGAGTTGTCGTAGACCAGGCCGGGATCCAGAACCCGCGCAATGTCCACCTGGCCGGCGCCGGTGGCGAACACATCGCCGTTCCGGCTGCCGTCTGCGTTCTTGATATCAGCGGCCGTGGTCATCATGGCTGACTTGACGGTGGCCGGAGACCATGTGGGGTTCTTGGCCAGAATCAAGGCTCCAAATCCGGCCACGTGCGGCGCGGCCATTGACGTCCCGGACATCATGCCGAACTGGTCGCCGCCGGAACCGATGGGCGACACGCCTGCCAGCACAGCCACACCCGGGGCCGCCACGTCAGGCTTGAGCAGGTCCGAGCCGGTCGCGAGCAGCGGGCCCCGGGAAGAGAAGCCGGCGATCTGCGGCTGCGGCGCGGGCGGAAGTCCCGTGGTGTCCGTGTTCACCAGGGAGACCTTGATGTCGGGGTTGGCGATGATCTTGTCCTTGATCTGCTGCGTGGCCGGCGGGTTCACGTGCACTGTCGGGACTGCGTGGCGGTCAAGGTCCTCGGAGGAGGTGGTTATGTTGACCAGGATCATGCCGATGCCGCCGGCGCGCTGCACCTCGGCGCTCTTGGCTACGCGGTCCACCACCCCGCGGTCGCAGACAACAATCTTCCCTGTTACCTTGGCCGGATCCAGAGCATTGGGTGCGCACAGCTCCGGGTTTGCTGCGCCGGCGGCTGCGGCAGTTGCCGCCAGCACAACGTTGCTCGCAGGAACGGGAGCGGACATAAGACTGGCGCCGCGGTACTTGCTGCCGTCCTCAAATTCGACGGTTCCCTGCAATTCCGTGGAAAAGGAGCTCGCGGCCACCGTGGTCAGCCACGGAGCGCCGTGGTTCACGGTGCTTGCCGCGGGGCCGGAGTTTCCGGCGGATGCGGCAACAAAGATTCCGGCGGACGCCGCGGAAAGGAAAGCCAGGGAAACCGGGTCCGTGGTGGTTGACGTGCTGCCGGAGATGGAGTAGTTCAGCACATCCACACCGTCCAGGATTGCTTGATTGATCGCGGCCACGGAGGCGGAGCTGTAGCACCCGCCCGTGGCCGGGTTGTCGTCCTCCCAGCACACCTTGTAGACGGAGATCTTTGCCGCCGGCGCCACGCCGCCGGTGATGCCCATATCGGTTGCACCAAGGTTGGCCCGGACGTTCGCGTTGCCCGCGGCTGTGCTGGCAGTGTGCGTCCCGTGGCTTCCCACATCCACAGGCGAAATCAGTTCTTCGGGCGCGCGGCTCTCCGGCGGCACGTACGCCATGTAGTCGTCAGCGAAGTAGCGGGCACTCAGGACTTTGGAGTTGCAGGCACTGCCGTCAAACGCCGCCCCGGTTCCCTGGCCCCTCTGGCACTCTCCGACGAAGGTGTCGCCGTCGGACTTGAGCATGGCGATGTTGCCGTCCGCAGTGCGGTACGGGGCGCCCACCTGGGCCTGGCCGGCGAGTGGTTGCACGGCTTCCCCGGCGAAGAACGGGTTGGAGGGGGTGTAGCCGGAGTCAATAACGCCAACTACGACGCCTTTGCCGGCATTCTCCTGCCCGCCGAAGGCAGTCTTCCAGAGGCCGTTTTCACCGCTGAGCCCAAGGAAGTCTGTGGTGGAGTAATCCGGCGCGTTCTCCGTGTCCGGCGCCACGATGAGGACGGCCGGGTCCTTGGCGAGCCTAGCGGCCTGGTCGGCGGTCAAATCGGCCGAGAACCCGTTGATGGCAGCCGTGTACTGGCGCTTGATCCGGACGCTTTCGGACCCGGCCACAGCGTTCTGCCTGCCCTCAAGGTGCGCCTGGTACTGCTGGACTTCGGGCCGGTCGGCGTCGAGCTTGCGGCCGTTCTGGGGTTTCGTCGCTGCGAGTCCGGGAGTCCCGCCGTCGTAGGTGGCCGCCGGCTTCTCGGCCAGGACCACAATATAGCGGCCGGCGGGGTAGTCGCCGGGGTTGATCTTCTTTGAGGCAACTGCCGTTTTTGCTTCAGCGGACGCCGCGGTAGCGGGGCTCATCGCCATCGAAGAAAGGAGCAGCGGCAAGGCCACGGCCAATGCCGCTGCTTTCCGGAGTCCCCCGCCCCGAATGGGGCTATTTCCAGTTGATTTCACGAGCGACTACACCTTTCACGAGGAACGGCCGGCCACGTTGCCGGTCTGGAACAGCTGGGAACGGCACACGACATTACAGATTTTGTAATGCTATGACCAGCTGTTACAAACAGTACAGACTGAGAGCTGAATATGACATAGGACACATCAGGTGCATACGTCAATCATGCAGCTACCATGCGGGGCCGGGAAGGCACAAAGGAAAGACCCCACGCGGGCCGGACTCTGGAAAAGTCCAGTCCGCGCGGAGGTCTTCTTTGGTGCTAGGAAATCACCTGGCTCAACCCTTGGGCGTCACCTGCAGGCGGTCGAAGGAGACCTGCTTGCCGTCCTTGTCCAGCACCACCACGTCGTCGCGGCCGCTCTGTACGCCTGAGGGCAGGATGAACTCCACCGTGTTGTCCGTGGTGGGGAAAATCCAACCGATCCGGTAGCTCTTCTTGTTCAGGTACACGTAGTACCACTGGCCGTAGTCGAGACCCTTCAGGGTCACCTTCTGGCCGTTGCGGTACTTGTCCTGCGTGCCGAGGTCGAACGGAGCCGCCTGTTCCTCGAGGTCCTGGACGGCGAGGACGGGGACAGCCTCGGGCTGCGACGGCTGGAGAGCCAGCACCAGCGCGCCGCCGGTCACCGTGGCGGTGACTTCCTTGGCGCCGTTGGTGGCAGTTGCCGCGACCGAGACCGCGTCGAGCCGGCCCGCCGCGATGTCGGCTGCGGTCAGGACGTGCTCGCGCGTTGCCGTCACGGTCCCGCCCACGGCCAGGGCGTCCTGGCTGATGGAGGCGTCCGGGGCACTGAGCCCGGTCAGTGCGACATTGCCGGCGTTGCCTAGGGTGTAGGCGTATGAGACGGTATCGCCTTCGCTGGCGAAACGGTCACCGTCGGCGTCGCTCCACTCAGCCGAAACGGTGCCTTCCAGCTTGGCGTCCCGGACCTTCAGGTCCACTTCGCCGCCGTCGACCGCATAGACCTTGCTGCTCTGGCCTGCGGAACTGACTTCCCAGGTGGTCTTCGGAACGAAGTAGCCCTGCTCCGCCTCGGCAGCGGTCACGGTGTGGCGCGGCGTGGCGCAGGTGTAGCCCTGGCCGGCGGGCAGCACGCCGTAGCGGCAGTTGCCCGGGCCTTCGGGAACGAACGGGCTGAAGTTACCGGCGGTGGGGACCACTTTTTCAACGAGCGGGCCCGTGTTGTTCACGCTGAAGGTGTACGGAAAAGCATCGCCGGCGGCGTACGGTGCGGTGGCGAGGTCACGGCCGGAATCCGCACGGGCGCCGGTGATGCTGGCGGAAACCAGACCATCGCGCAGTGCCACCGCGGCGCCGGTGAACGGAACCGTCTTGGTGAGCGACGGCGTCGCGCTGGCCGTGACGGAGAAGCTCGCCTCGGGGACGAAATAGCCGCGGGCAATGTCCTCGGCCGTCAGCGTGTGCTTGGCCGTGGTGCAGCTGTAGTTTGCACCCGCGGCCAGGTTGTTGAACCGGCAGTTCGGAACACTGGGCGCGCCGGGGGCCGGCGGCAGGAAGCCGGTCTCAAAGTTGCCGGATGTGGGCACTGAATTCGCCGTGACGTTGGCGGTGCTCTTGACGTTGAACGTGTAGCCCAGAACGTCACCAGCCTGGTAGGGGCTGGCGATGACGTCGCGGGCCGGGACCGTTCCGGTGATGGTGAGGCCCACCTGCTGAGCTGCCGGGACGGTGGCAGTGAACGTGGACTGCGAAACCCGGCCATCCGCCGTCGTGAACGCGGCGTTGAGGTTCTGCGGACCGTTGGCGTTCGCCGGTGCGGTCAGGTCCACGCTAACGGTCACCGAGGCGCCGGGCGCGACGTCGGGCACGGGCACCGTGGTGGCGGTCCAGCCGTCGGGGGTGTAGACCGTGGCGTTGGCGCCGGAAAGTGTGGTGGCCTCCTGGTTGGTCACGGTGACCGCTACCTGCTTGGTGGCGCCGGCGGTTGTGGTGAGTGCCGGTACGGACAGCGGGGCGCAGGCGTAGTTCAGCCACGCGTCGTCGAACTTCGCGAACTGGATGTTGTCCGTGTAGTTGCCTTCGTACAGGACACCGAACGTGCCGTCCTTGAGCCGGGACACGGTGGAGTAGGCGGAGAAACCGGAGCGGATGGTGCGTACCCCGGGCCAGGTGGCGCCGTCGTCGCAGGAGATACGGGCAGAGACGTTCTCGCGGCCGGTCTTGGAGTTGGAATTGGTGAAGATGAGCTTCTTGGCGTCCGCTGAGCCCTGAGCCGCGGCCGGGAACATGCGGGCGATGGAACCGTTGTTTGCCGGGTCCGGCAGTTCGGTGTCCTGGGTGACCGGACCATAGGTGGCGCCGCCGTCAGTGGAGATGGCCACCTTGCGGTAGCCCTGGTTGGCGTTGTCGCGCGAGTTCAGCAGTACGCGGCCGTCGGAAAGTTCCACGGTCTTGTTCTCGTCCATGCGGTCGCCCACGTTGGCGCCCTTGTGCCAGCTCACGCCGTGATCGTCCGAGTAGACGCTGTAGGCCTGGACCTTGTTGGTGCCGTCGGCCTGGCGCACATCGCCGGCGTACTGCTGGATCAGGCGGCCCTTGTACTGGCCGTACTTGAGCTGGATGCCTTCGCCGGAGGACGCGAAGTTGGAGCGGATATCGCCGGCCACCGGACTGGTCTTGCTGGTGCCCGGCTTGGTGACGCTGGTGATGAGCCTTGGCTGCGTCCACGTGACGCCGCCGTCGGAGGATTCGATCACGGCGGAGGAAATCACGCTGCGGTCGGCGTCGTCGTTGCCGAACTGGCTGCCGAAGAAGCCCTGGTCCTTGGAGTACACGAACAGCGCGAAGACCTTGCCGGCCTCGGCGTCGTGGATGTAGGACGGGTCGCTGTAGCCGTACTTCGGAGCGGTGGCGTCGCCCACGTGGCCGGCGGCGATGACCTGAACGGGTCCCCAGGTCTGGCCGCCGTCGGTGCTGCGGCGCTGCACGATCGAGTTGGGGTTCGGAGCGTCCGCGGCGCTGCCGGGGCGGCCGTCCCACGAGGCGAGCACCACGTTGTTGCCCAGGTAGGTCAGGGCCGGAATCCGGTAGAAGAAGTTCGCCGCAGTCCGGTCGGCGCCGATGTTGGCCTCCGCGAACGAGCCGGGAGGAGCGGTGGGGTTGTTCGGGGGGATCGGTGCCGCCTGCGCGGCGATTCCGGATCCGGCCAGCAGCGCCAGCGCTACCAGCCCGGCTCCTGCGGTCCGGCCAATACTTCGGTGCCTGTTCCGCTTAGTAGAAATTCGCAAATCCATATCCTTTCAAGGCGCCGCGGGGCGGCGGATCGGGAGAATTCGGCCGTGAGGGCGGTCTCGGCATCCGATGGGATACCACCTGCCACATACGACGTCCTACGACCATAGTGTGTAGAACGTCACGTGGCTAGGAGTTTCCGGAAGTCGCTTGGGAGAGGCCCGGGACAGGGCGTTTGGGATCAGTACATTTTCAGCAGGGCAACCGGCGCAGGGGCACGTGGGGCGGGGCACAAAAACGGGCGCCCCCGTTCAGGGACGCCCGGTTGAGGTTTGGGCAAAGACTTGAGGCCTGGATAAGGAGTGGGCGTCGCCTACTGCCTGGGCGTCCGAACCACGTCACTGATCCACTGGCGGGTCTTTTCGTCCACGGGGCCGGCCACGCGCGTTTCCCGGGCAGCCCGGTCCGCCTTGATCTTCTGCATAACCATCCGGCCCAACCCGGCAAAAACGGCCACGGCCATCATCGGCAACAGCAGAGATTTCGATTTTTCAGCCATGCGGTAATCCTAGTGACGCTTGCTCCGCGAGGCCATAGCCGCCGTCGTCCTCTACCTCCCGAAAGCCCGCCCCGCCGCGATGACTGTGGCCGATCCCACCGAATACAGGGTGCGGCGCTCGGCCCGGTAGAATGGCCTAGCAAGCTCGCGGAGCGCCCGTCCACACTGTTCGAAAAAGAACGTCCCCAGCATCCCGGAACGGCGTAAGACGGCGTGACTCCGCTGCGCCCTTACCCAATGCTCACGCACAGGAGTTGCCGGATGCCCCGGATCGTTGTTGACGTCATGCCCAAGCCCGAGATTCTGGACCCGCAGGGGAAGGCCATCGTGGGTGCACTCCCCCGTCTGGGCTTCACCAGCTTTAGCTCTGTCCGCCAGGGCAAGCGCTTTGAACTGACGGTTGAGGGCGAGGTGACCGACGCAATCCTGGCCCAGGCCCGCGAAGCCGCCGAGACCCTGCTGTCCAACCCCGTGATCGAAGACGTCGTCAACGTCGAGGTCGTCGAGGCCTGAGATGACTGAACTTCCCTTGATTGGCGAGGCAGTCGCCGTCGCCGCCGACGCTCCTGGTGCTCGCAGGCTCGCGGGGGCACGGATCGGTGTTGTCACCTTCCCAGGCACCCTTGACGACCGCGACGCCGCCCGGGCAGTCCGGCTCGCCGGCGGCACCGCAGTGCCGCTCTGGCACGCAGACACCACCTTGGGTGACGTGGACGCCGTCGTGATTCCCGGTGGCTTCTCCTACGGTGATTACCTCCGCGCCGGCGCCATTGCCCGCTTCGCGCCGCTGATGTCCAAAATCATCGACGCCGCCAACTCCGATGCCAAGCTGCCCGTGCTGGGCATCTGCAACGGCTTCCAGATCCTTACCGAGTCGCACCTGCTGCCCGGCTCCATGATCAAGAACGACCACCTGAAGTTCATGTGCCGCGACCAGGTCCTGCGTGTGGAAAACAGCAACACCGCCTGGACCCTGGACTACGAGGCCGGCCAGGAAATCACGGTTCCGCTGAAGAACCAGGACGGCCAGTACATCGCCGACGAAAAGGTCCTGGACGCGCTCGAAGCTGAAGGACGCGTGGTGTTCCGCTACGTGGGCTTCAACCCCAACGGCTCCCGCCGCGACATCGCCGGCATCTCCAACGCCGCCGGCAACGTGGTGGGACTTATGCCCCACCCCGAGCACGCGGTGGAAGTTGGCTTCGGCCCCGAATCCCTGGACGGGATCGGCGGGTCCGACACCGACGGACTGGGTTTCTTCACCTCCGTACTGAACAAGATTGTGGGAGGCAACAAATGACCGAGATCAATTCGGTGGTCGAGCCTGTCGAGACCAAGAAGTTCAATATCGACACCGTCGAGAACGCTGCCAAAACGCCCGACACCGAACTGCCGTGGGCCGAACTGGGCCTGAAGCAGAACGAGTTCGATGAGGTAGTGAAGGTCCTGGGCCGCCGCCCCACCGGCGCCGAGCTGGCCATGTACTCCGTGATGTGGAGTGAGCACTGCTCCTACAAGTCCTCGAAGAACCACCTGCGCCAGTTCGGCGACAAGGTCACCGACGAGATGAAGAAGGACATGCTGGTGGGCATCGGCGAGAACGCCGGCGTGACCAACCTGGGCGACGGCTGGGCCGTGACGTTCAAGATCGAGTCCCACAACTCGCCGTCGTTCGTGGAGCCGTACCAGGGCGCTGCCACCGGCATCGGCGGTATCGTCCGCGACATCATCTCCATGGGCGCCCGCCCGGTTGCCGTGATGGACCCGCTGCGTTTCGGCGCCATCGACCACCCGGACACCGCCCGCGTCATGCACGGTGCCGTTGCCGGCATCGGCGGCTACGGCAACTCGCTGGGCCTGCCGAACATCGGCGGCGAAATGGTGTTCGATTCTGTTTACCAGGGCAACCCGCTGGTTAACGCGCTGGCTGTCGGCGTGATGCGCCACGAGGACATCCGCCTCGCCAACGCGTCCGGCAAGGGCAACAAGGTGGTCCTGTTCGGTGCACGCACCGGCGGCGACGGCATCGGCGGCGCCTCGGTGCTGGCCTCCGAGTCCTTCGACGACACCAAGCCGTCCAAGCGCCCCGCCGTCCAGGTGGGCGACCCCTTCGCTGAAAAGGTCCTGATCGAGTGCTGCCTGGAGCTCTTCAAGGGTTCCCTCGTTGAGGGCATCCAGGACCTCGGCGCCGCAGGCATCTCCTGCGCCACGTCCGAGCTCGCCTCCAACGGCGACGGCGGCATGGAAGTCGAACTGACCTCCGTCCTGCTGCGCGACCCCACGCTGACCCCGGGCGAAATCCTGATGTCCGAGTCGCAGGAACGCATGATGGCCGTGGTCACCCCGGAGAACATCGCCGCCTTCGAAGCTGTCATGGACAAGTGGGCCGTGGAGTACTCCTGGCTCGGCGAGGTCACCGACACCGGCCGACTGATCATCACCTGGGACGGCGTAGTCATCGTGGACGTCGACCCGCGCACGGTGGCCCACGACGGTCCGGTCTACGACCGCCCGTACGCCCGCCCCGAGTGGCAGGATTCCGTACAGGCCGATTCCTTCACTGGCTCAGTGCAGGACACCGGCCGCCCCTCCGCCCCCGCGGAACTGGCTGCCGCCGTCACCGAGCTCGTGGCTTCGCCGAACATGTGCAGCAAGGACTGGATCACCAACCAGTACGACCGGTACGTGGGCGGCAACACCGCCCTGGCGTTCCCGGACGACGCCGGCGTGGTCCGCGTGGACGAGGAAACCGGCCTGGGCGTCGCCCTGGCCACGGACGCCAACGGCCGCTACACCTACCTCGATCCGTACCACGGCGCACAGCTGGCGCTGGCCGAGGCCTACCGCAACGTGGCCACTTCCGGCGCCGTTCCGATGGCCGTCAGCGACTGCCTGAACTTCGGCTCCCCCGAGGACCCGGACGTGATGTGGCAGCTCGCGGAGGCCATCCGCGGCCTGTCCGATGCCTGCATGGTGCTGGGCATCCCGGTCACCGGCGGCAACGTCTCGCTCTACAACCAGACGGGCACCACACCCATCCACCCCTCCCCCGTGGTGGCAGTGCTGGGCAAGCTCGACGACGTCGCCCGCCGCACGCCGTCGGGCTGGAAGGAAGATGGCCAGGCCATCTACCTGCTGGGTACGACGGCGGCTGAACTGGACGGCTCCGAATGGGCCAACATGCGCGGTCACCTCGGCGGACTGCCGCCCAAGGTTGACCTCGCCGCCGAGCGCGCACTGGGTGAAATCCTGATCAACGCTTCCCGCGACGGCATGGTCGATTCGGCTCACGACCTCTCCGAAGGCGGCCTCGCGGCAGCCCTGGTGGAGTCCTCACTGCGCTACGGCGTGGGCGCCCGGATCGCCCTGCAGGACGTTCTGGACCGCGACGGCGTAGACCTGTTCACGGCGCTGTTCTCCGAGTCCCAGGGCCGCGCGGTTGTCGGTGTGCCCCGCTCGGAAGAGGTCCGGTTCAAGGACATGTGCACGGCCCGCGGCTTTGCCCACACCCGCATCGGCGTGGTGGACGCAGCCAGCGGCAACCTGGAGATCAACGGCGTGGACACCATGTCCCTGGCCGCCCTCCGCGAAGCCCACGAGGCGACCCTGCCGAAGTACTTCGGCTAGTCCTTCCTTAAAACCAACGCGGGGTCACTTTCCGCCCAATAATCCCCTTGGGATGGGCGAGAAGTGACCCCGCGTTGGTTTAATCGTCGCTGCGGAGCTCCCGCTGGCGGGCGCTGAGGAGTTCGAGTTCGGGACGGTAAGCCACAAAGCGTTCGACGGCGGTGAGCACCTCCACGACGTGCGCCCGGTCCGCTGCCACCAGGCCGGCGCCCACCTGCGAGCGCCGGTACTGGTCGTGGTCCCCTACCTCCGCGACGGACACGTCGAAGCGGCGCTTGAGCTCGGCCAGCAGCGGCCTGATGACGGAGCGTTTCTCCTTCAGGCTCTGGACGTCGCCGAGGAGGATGTCGAATTCAATCCAGCCGATCCACATGCAGTAATCGTATCGACTGCTCCGACCGGGTCAGATGGTGAGTTCGCCCATCCGGTCCCAGCCGTCGCCGTCGAGCTGGCGGCTGATGATGCGTGGCGTTTCGGCCAGGGCCTGCGGCATGTCCGCCATGGCCTGCGTGAAGTGGGTGCTGTTGACGTGGTCCCCGGCGGCGTCGTCCTTGAAGGCTTCCACCAGCACGAACTCGTTGGGGTCATCCACACTGCGGGACCAGTCGAACCAGAGGTTGCCAGGCTCCGCGCGTGTGGCTTGGGTAAACGCGTCCACGAGGCCGAGCCAGCGCTCGGACCAGTCGGGTTTGACCTTGAATTTCACGACGATGAAGATCATGCGGTATTCCTTCCGTTGCAGGGGTGTGGGTTGTTCAGCCTTGCGGCCAGGGCAAGGTCACAGGCCTCCTCGTCGCGGCCCTGCAGGCCAATGGCCCGGCCAAGCTGCGTGGCGAGTTCGGCCTTTTCGTCAGTGTCGTAGGTCGGGTCCGCAAGGGGCGTCCCGGCAGCGCTGTTCGGACAGCTCGGGATCCCCAAAGTTCCATAGGCGGTCAAGGTTCGATTGGTCCAGCATCTACCTTCTCCTGATCAGCTTTCACCTGCGGCGAGTTGGCGTGCCCCTCCAACGTATCGCGAAGTGATGTGCCGCTGCGCCGCCCGGGCCAGCAGGCCTCCCGCCTGGTAGAACCAGTTCGCGTGCCTGCTGAAGGCGGTGATCTTCAGGAACACCCGCCCGTCAGCGCCGATCTCAACTTCGAAGGCTTCCTCGCCGCGTTCAGGATGGCCGGGCAGCGTGCCGTAGCCGAAGCCCGCTGACTGGGGGCCGTCTCCCGGTGCCGGATGCCGCACCCAGACCACCTCACACGGGGCATTAATGCGGAAGTGCCCGACGCCGAACCCGCTCACCACGCGCGCGCCGGGGATCACGACGTCGGACTCGGTCCGGACGCGCAGTCCGGACCGGCGCTGCAGTTCCCAGGTAAGGATTCCGTGCGCCACCCGGCGGTAGAGCGCCAACCCCTCACCCAGATACTCCCGCGATACGAAGCACGCGTAGCCTTCCGGCGCACGGCCGTGTTCGGTGAAGCCGATGCCCGGATAGTTGAGGCCGCCGTCAGCCAGGCGCTTCCCCGTCATCGGGGCCCGCCCGAAGAACCGGACAGCCGCGCCCACCCCAGCTGCTCCTGCTGCTTGCGGCTCAGGGAGGCCACCACCAGGTCGTAGGAGTCCTCCACCATGTCCCGGACCATGGCATCGGGCAGGTTTCCGTCGAGACGCACGCCGTTCCAATGGGTCTTGTTCATGTGCCACGCGCCGGTGATTTCCGGGTGGGCGGCGCGGAGCTGCTCAGCCAGGGCGGGTTCGCATTTCAGGCTCACGGACCAGTCGTCGGGGTTCATGGCGGACGCGGCAAACATCTTGGCTTCATGCCGCGCGCCACCCGCCACGGCGGCCCGGACCTTGAACACGGAGGTCTCCGGTCCGAAGGGAAAATCCTCGAAGGCACCGGGAAATGACAGGCATATTGCCTTGAGTTTGGCTGCGTCCATGGACCGAGCCTACAAAGCCCTTCCCGGCGGTGCTAGTCTGCGAAGATGTCACCCGATCAGGCCACCATCCCCGTTCTGGACATGAGCGCCGCACGCCAGCCGTACGGCTCCTTCAGCCCCGAATTCATCGACCAGCTGCGGGACGCTGCCCACAACGTGGGCTTCTTCCAAATCACCGGCTACGGTGCCGCCCCCGGCCAGGCCGAGGAGCTGCTGGCCATCATCAAACGCTTCTTCGATCTGCCCCTCGAGGAGCGGATGAAGCTGGACAACAGGATTTCCCCGCACTTCCGCGGCTACACCCGAATGGGCACCGAAATCACGCAGGGACGGGCGGACGCCCGCGAGCAGATCGACTACTCCCCCGAGCGCGAGCCCGTCCACAACTACCCGGCCGACCAGCCGTACTGGCTCCTCCAGGGGCCCAATATGTGGCCCGATGAGGCGTTGCCGGAGCTCAAACCGGCGGCCATGGCCTGGGCCGACCTGATGTCCAGTGTGGGCATGGAGCTGCTGCGGGGCATCTCGGTTTCCCTGGGACTGCCGGAGGACCACTTCGACGAGCCCTTCGGCAACGAACCCGCGTGGATGGGCAAGCTGGTGCATTACGTCGGCGGCGTGGTGGAAGCGGCCGGGAACCAGGGCGTGGGCTCCCACGCCGACTACGGTTTTGTCACCCTCCTCCTCCAGGATGAGGTGGGCGGCCTCGAAGTGCTGCCGCCCGGGACAACTGAATGGGTGCCGGTTGAGCCTCTTCCCGGGGCACTCGTGGTGAACTTGGGCGAAATGCTGGAGGTCGCCACAGGAGGTTTCCTTGCCGCCACGATCCACCGGGTCAAGGCGCCGCCACCCGGCGTGGACCGCTACTCCGTCCCGTTCTTCTGGTCGCCGCGGCTGGACGCCGTCATCGATCCGGTGCCCCTGCCTCCCGAGCTCAAAGCCCAGGCACGTGGCATCTCCGACGATCCGTCCAACCCGATGCTTGCGTCCTTTGGCCTGAACATGCTTAAGGGCCGCATGCGCGCCCATCCCGATGTGACCGAACGCCACTACCCGGAGCTCATGCAGCGCTGATCAGAGGTTGTACTTCCACGCCTGCTGCGCGGGGCAAACGTTCATCACCACGTCCAGGCCGGCTGCCTTGGCACGGTCCACTGCCGCTTCGTCGATAACACCCAGCTGCAGCCACACGGCTTTGGCGCCCACAGCAATTGCCTGGTCCACCACCGCCCCGACCTTCTGCGAGTTCACAAAGCAGTCGACGACGTCGAGGGGTTGCTTTTCAGGGGGAATCTCGCCCAGTGTGCGGTACCCGGTTTCGCCGTGGACAGGGTCGCCGGGAAGGTTGACGGGGATGATCTCCATCCCGAGCCGGTCGCGGATAAACAGCGACGTGTCATAGGCGGCACGCCACTCGTTCGTGGTCAGGCCCACGATGGCCCACCGCCCTTTGTTTCGCATCAGGCGCTCAATAACGGCAGGATCGTTGACGTGGACCATGATGCAAGCGTACATCGTTCCCTGAGTTGCCCCTGATCGAATATTTGAATGAACAAATGTGGCGATGGACCGTTGCGTGAAGGTCGAGCATGCCCGGTTCCCTGGCGGGCTGCACCTGGCGCCGGCTACGACACCGGCGTGATCTTCGCCAGGCGGCAGCTGTTTTCCTGACGGAAGGCGCTCACTAAAGCAAACCTGATCAGCGGGTGAACTTCTTCAGCCAGATTGAACCGGGTCCGGCAATGCCGGCCCCGGCTTTTTCTGTCATTGCCGGCGGGACGATGGCTGACGTCAGGGACTCCCCCGCCGCGGCGGCATCGGCCGTTGTAGCGGCAACCAGCTTTCCGGCCTTGTCGAGTTCGGCAGCGGCGCCACGGGTGACGCCCCCAGCGTTCCCCGGCGCGCCGCCGTCGTCCGTCTTTGACTTACCGGACGGCGTATCGGTTCCGCGGCCGACCGGCTCCGCGCCCGCGATCTGGCCTGCGTTTTCCGGACCGTTCGCTGGCGGGGCAGTCTCCCGTTCAACAGATTGAGGGTGTGCCGGCACTGCGTCGTTGCGGGTTGCCGGCTCCCCGGGCACCTGCGCCTCCGCCGGATTTTCGGCGGTCCCGCTGGCGGCGGGAGCCCCTGCGATGGACCAGCCGGGAGCCCAGCCCTGCACCAACTGCTGGACGGAACTGCTGGCCTGCGCGTCCGGAGCAGTGCCGGTGGCGGCCACCCCGGTGACGCCCAGCCCCATCCCCGCGATGACGGCAAGGCCCACAACACTTGTCCGGTGCTTGCGGAGGAGCCGGTGCCGGGCGAGCTGGTGGGTCTCGCCAGACAGGAGTGCCGCCAGTTCATGGCCGGGCTCGGGTGCGGGCAGGGAGCCTAGGGAGCCCACCGCGAGAAGGGTTTCGCGGAGGCCACCGGAATCGTTCCCACCGGCGTCAAGGAGCATTTCATCAATGGTCCGCATCAGGGAACTGGAGGTCATGACGCCAGGTACTCCTTCACTGCGGACTGCTCGCGCAGCCGGATCAATGCACGGCGCTGGAGTTGTTTGACGGCACCGGCACTCCTGCCCATCACAGCGGCCACCTGATCCACCGTGAGGCCCGCGACGAGGCGTAACGACAGCACTTCCCGCTGTTCATCCGGCAGCTCGTTCAGGAGATGCGCGACTTCCTGCGGCGAGATCCGCTGCAGCACCTCAGCCTCGGCCGAGGACTCCTCGCGTCCGTCAAGGTCCGCTTCGAACGGGAGTTTACTGGGGGTGCGCTGCTGTCTCCGGTGATCGTCCACCATCCTGGCGTGCGCCACGGAGAAGACAAACGTGCGCAGCCCGGGCACGCCGCCGGTAACCTGCTGCAGCCGTGGCAGGACGGCGATGAAGACTTCCTGCATAACCGCCTCCGGATCTTCCACCCCGCGGGCTGTGAGGTAGCCCAGGACCTGTGACGCGTAGGTTCGGTACACGATGCTGAAGAGCTCCGGGTCGCGGGCGCGCGCACGCAGAACGTCGTCTGTCAGTGCATCGGTCACGGACACAGGGCCTTCGGTGGAGGGGACTGGGCTTGCGCGGTGCAGGGCCCGCACGTCATCCGCGGAATGCCCTCGCCAGCCAACTTTACCCTCCGGTAACAAAAAGAGCCGGGCTGGAACATGATGGGGGACAAGTTCCAGACCGGCGCTTCACAGGGGTAATCGCTCCAGGCACCGCGGGGGTTACGCCGTTGGACAAAAACTTTCCGGGACCGTGGCGTCGGAGGATTCCTGCGCTGCCTACAAGCGCGTGGCTCAGGTCCAGCGCGGCGCAGTCACCCTCCGGCGCGGCGTCTTGGCAATAACAAACGTGTGGGGCCTGGTGGCGGGAATGCGCTGGTCCCCACAGTCCGGCTGGAGTTGGGCGGGGACCACCACAGCGGGCGCTGGGGCCGGCAGTGCAACCCTGGCGGCGGGGCTGAGATCGGTGACCAGCCCTGTCCCGGCGCATTCGCGGACGGCGGCAATCCCGGCAGCCACGGCGGACTTATCCTCGAAGGCCCCGGACACGGCCACCACAGTGCCATCCGGTGCCTTGAGGCGGAACCTGAACCGTGAATCCGAATCCAAGAAAACTTCAAACTTCCCGGCCATGGTAAATCCTTCCGGTCTGCGGGTCCCGTCCGGGCGGCATCGTCGCCAGGGGCAGTCCCGGAAGCATCGCTGCAACCGGCACCTACGGGTCTGGTGGAACGATCGGTTGATCAGTTCAGGGTGTGCTTAAGAGTCTGTCCGGCCCGCGTGCACCCTCACAAGACCGGTTGCGTTAAGCCTGTGTAAATTGCGTACAACCCTCAGGCAGAACAAAGGCGGGCCACCTTTCCAGGTGACCCGCCCGACGTCGTGCCTTACAGGCTGTTAGTCGTTGATCAGATCGTGGACCACGATGGTCTGGTCGCGGTCCGGGCCGACGCCGATCGCGGAGAAACGCGTGCCGGAGAGCTTTTCGAGGGCCAGCACGTAGTTGCGGGCGTTCTCGGGGAGATCCTCCAGGGTGCGGGCACCGGTGATGTCCTCGGTCCAGCCGTCGAAGTACTCAAAGATGGGCACTGCGTGGTGGAACTCGGTCTGGGTCATGGGCATTTCGTCATGCCGCACGCCGTCGACGTCGTAGGCAACGCAGACCGGGATCTGCTCGATGCCGGTGAGGACGTCCAGCTTGGTGACGAAGTAGTCCGTGAAGCCGTTCACGCGGGAAGCGTGGCGGGCCAGGACGGCGTCGTACCAGCCGCAGCGGCGCGGGCGGCCGGTGTTGACGCCGAACTCGCCACCGGTCTTCTGCAGGTACATGCCCATCTCGTCGAACAGTTCGGTGGGGAACGGTCCGGCGCCAACACGGGTGGTGTAGGCCTTGATGATGCCGATGGAGCGGGAAATCCGGGTGGGACCGATGCCCGAGCCAACGGACGCGCCGCCGGCGGTCGGGTTGGAGGAGGTCACGAACGGGTACGTGCCATGGTCCACATCCAGGAACGTGGCCTGGCCGCCTTCCATAAGCACAACCTTGCCCTCGTCCAGGGCGTTGTTGAGGACCAGGGTGCTGTCGATGACCAGCGGGCGCAGGCGCTCCGCGAAGGCCAGGAAGTAGTCCACGATCTCGTCCACCACAATGTCCCGGCGGTTGTAGACCTTGACCAGGAGTTCGTTCTTCTGGCGCAGGGATCCTTCCACCTTCTGGCGGAGGATGGACTCGTCAAAGACGTCCTGGACGCGGATGCCCAGGCGGGCCACCTTGTCCATGTAGGCGGGGCCGATGCCGCGGCCGGTGGTGCCGATGGCGCGGCTGCCGAGAAAACGCTCGGTGACCTTGTCCAGGACCTGGTGGTAGGGCGCCACGAGGTGCGCGTTGGCGGAGATGCGCAGCTTGGACGTGTCCGCGCCACGGGCCTGCAGGCCTTCGATCTCCTGGAACAGTGCCTCGAGGTTCACCACACAGCCGTTGCCGATGATCGGAATCGCGTTGGGGCTCAAAATGCCGGCCGGAAGGAGTTTGAGCTCATACTTCTCACCGCCTACGACGACGGTGTGCCCGGCATTGTTGCCGCCGTTGGGCTTTACGACGTAGTCAACGCGGCCGCCCAGAAGATCGGTGGCCTTGCCTTTTCCTTCGTCGCCCCACTGGGCTCCTACGATCACGATTGCTGGCATGGGATCCTCCCCCATTCGTTCGGGCCGCACAGGTCCGTCCACCGAAATGGCCGTCCTGCGTAGCGCCGTTCATGAGAATGCCCCGAAGGCCATAGCCTGGCCGGACCGCTACGGCGGCCAGCCACGCAAGAGTCCGGGGCTCTTACCACCCAAGTTTAGCCGATCACGGACTTTGTCCACTCAATAGGGTGCCCGTGGCCCCTCGCACGCGGCAAAGGACCACGGGCAGACTTCCCGCGGTCTTACTACTCGTCGTCAGCTTCCTCTCCGGGACGGGACGCCTGGGTGTCCAGGCTGTCCCAGAAGGACGTGTCGGCGTCGGCAATCGAACCGTCAGCGATGGCCGCCGCAGTGGCCGTCAGCGTGGTCACAGTCTGCTGGATCAGGTAACCGTTGCTGCGGAGCCCGAGGGCGTAGCCGTCCAGATAGTGATCAGACATGCCACGCATTTCGAAGAGCAGGGTAGCGATCCCGTACTCCACTGCGATGCCGTTGCGGCTGATGGTCTCGGCGCTGCCGCCCACATACTTCCCCAAGTGGCCCCAACCGGTGGAGTCGACGTTGTTGAAGACCACGGCGCCCAGCTGCTTGGACTTTTCCACAACAACCGGATCGGCACTGGGCGTGGTGGGGTACAGGATGGACCCCGAGACCAGCTTTCCGTCGCGTTCACTCCGGGTGCCCTGGTGATGCAGGTCGATCATGTAGTCAATGTTGTACTTGCGCATGACGTTGTTGTGGAGCGCCTGCGTTTCGGGCTGGATTTTGGCTACGTGGTCACGGTTCAGG
This sequence comes from Pseudarthrobacter humi, assembly GCF_024294965.1. Taxonomy (NCBI): domain Bacteria; kingdom Bacillati; phylum Actinomycetota; class Actinomycetes; order Micrococcales; family Micrococcaceae; genus Pseudarthrobacter; species Pseudarthrobacter humi. Next base: position 83,270 of record NZ_JANCLV010000010.1, on the reverse strand, counting down.
TCCACCTCCTCGGCGTTGTACCGCGTCATGTGGCGGTCACCTTTGGCCAGGTAGTCATCCAGCGGGAAGTTCACATCTCCCATCGCGCCATCGGCGTTGAGCATGGGAACGATGAGGATGTTCACTCCGTCCAGGATGTCCCCCGTTTTCCCGGTCCCCAGGTGTTTCACGAATGCCATGGCACCCTCGGTGGTCAGCTGCTCATTTCCGTGCTGCTGGGTCAGGTACAGGATGGTGGGCTTGGCCGGGTCCGAAATGTACTTCACCAGGTGGATGTCCCGGCCCTTGACAGTCTGGCCGATCACTTCCAGTTCCATGGCTGGCTGGCGGGTGTCCTGATCCTTCAGGAAGGAAACCAACTCGTCATAGGTCGCCAGTTTCGAGGTGGTGATCTGGCCGTTGCCGTCATAGTTGGGGCCTTCGCCCACGGCATGGGCCAATGGTGCCGGCGCGGCGAGTGCCGCCAGAACCAGGGCTCCGGATACGGCCGCGGTCCTCATAGTTGCCAGGGTTTTGTTCACGGTACGTTACCTCTTTCGAGTGCATGGAGGGTGCGACCAGCCGCAACGTCCTTATTGCGGGCTGTCACAGAAGCCAATCAAGCTAAACGAAAGCTGTCAATTCACTTGACAAGGACTGATCGCCCTGTGCCTTCCATCACGGAAGGTTAGGGCCGGGCCGCGCATTTCGCGGGGCTTGCTAAACTGATAGAGATCGACCAGGAATCGGTCCACACCACATTTCAAACCACGCCGGACGGGCGCGCCCATCACGCGCCCATTTTCCGGATTGGCAGCATCGCCGAGCCCCGCAGGAGACATTGCACTATATGACAGCCCTGGCCCCAGAATCCCTCCGTGAACAGCTCCTGAGCCGCCGCTACGAGCCCAACGTTGCCGCCGTCAACGAGCTGTGCGATTCCCTGCAGAGCGTCAAGCCCCACACCGAAGTCCCGTACGTCGACCCCATGCACGACGTGGACGAGTGCCGCATCATCAGCCTTTACTCCAACATCGGCGAGGCTGACCCGTCCGGTTTCATCACCGCCGGCGACGAAGACGCCGCCACCCGCATGCTCGGCATCCAGTGGAAGCTGGGCCTGCGCCCCGAGTTCGTGATGCCGTGGAACGTGCACCCGTGGCATACCCCGGGCGAGGTCAACGGCAAGTTCACGCCGGACCAGATTTCCGCCGGCCTCAAGCCGCTGCTCAAGTTCCTCGCCGTGGTCCCCCGCGCCTCCGTGATCGTGGCCCACGGCACCGAAGCCAACCGCCTGGCCAACCTGCTGCTGAAGACCGAAGTTCCGCTGCTCTGGCGCCGCGGACTGAAGACCTACAAGGTCCGCTCCCTCAGTGGCCGCGCCTTCGCCGGGACGCCCGCGCGGCAGGAACAGTACCTCGAGGAAATGCGCGTCGTCTACACCGACGCCATGGCCCGCACGGGACTCGCGAAAGTCTAGCCACCGCCCGGCGCTCAACCACCATACGACGGCGGGCGGCCACCTTTTCTTCTCAAGGTGACCGCCCGCCGTCGTTCGTTAACAAGCAACGCGGGGTCACTTTCTGCCCAAAGACGGTGGTCTATTGGGCAGGAAGTGACCCCGCGTTGCTCTTGCGCTACTTGCCCTCGATGGCTGCCTTGGCTGCCGGGTCCGAGTCGTTAAGGAACTTCTCGATGCGTTCCGGTTCCTCGGCTTCGCCGATGGCCGCGGACGCGCGGCCCAGCGAGTAGAGCGCCCGCAGGAAGCCGCGGTTGGGTTCGTGCTCCCACGGGATGGGGCCCACGCCGCGCCAGCCGTTGCGGCGCAGAGAGTCCAGCCCGCGGTGGTAGCCAACGCGCGAGTAGGCGTAGGAATCGATGGTGCGGCCCTCGGCCCACGCCTCCTCCGCCAGGACAGCCCACAACAGCGACGATGTGGGGTGCTTTTCAACCAGGTCCAGCGCTTCGGCGCCGGCGTCCAACTGAGCGTAGACGTCGGTCTCGGCAGGCAGGAGCGTTGGCTCCGGGCCCATGAGGTTCTTGCGGAACTCGTCGGACATTCCTAGAAGGTCTTTCCAGCGGAACCCAGCTGCTTGGTTGCCTCGACGACGCGGGCAGCCAGGCCCGCCTCGGCGGAGGCACCCCAGACGCGCGGATCGTAGAGCTTCTTGTTGCCCACTTCGCCGTCAACCTTAAGCACGCCGTCGTAGTTCTTGAACATGTGGTCCACAACGGGACGCGTGTACGCGTACTGGGTGTCGGTGTCGATGTTCATCTTGATCACACCATAGGAGACGGCGTCGGCGATCTCCTGGTCGGAGGAACCGGAGCCGCCGTGGAACACGAGGTCGAACGGGCTGTTCTTGCCAAGTTTGGCTCCCACCTGGGCCTGGATGTCCTTGAGGATCTCCGGGCGCAGCTTCACACCACCGGGCTTGTACACACCGTGCACGTTGCCGAAGGTCAGGGCCGTGATGTAGCGGCCGTTCTCGCCGGCGCCGAGGGCTTCAATGGTGGCCAGGGCGTCCTCCACCGTGGTGTACAGCTTGTCGTTGATGGCGTTTTCCACGCCGTCTTCCTCGCCGCCCACGATGCCGATTTCAACTTCGAGGATCATCTTCGCAGCGGCGGTGCGCTCCAGCAGTTCGCGCGCGGTGCTGAGGTTCTCGTTGAGCGGCTCGTGCGAACCGTCCCACATGTGCGAGTTGAAGATCGGGTTGCGGCCGGCCTTGACCTCGGCCTCCGAAGCTGCGAGCAGCGGCAGGACAAAGCCGTCCAGCTTGTCCTTGGGGCAGTGGTCGGTGTGGAGGGCGATGTTGACGCCGTAGTTCTTGGCCACTTCGCGGGCGAACGCGGCGAAGCCGAGCGAACCGGCCACCATGTCCTTGGTGGCCGCGCCGGACCAGTAGGCGGCACCGCCGGTGGACACCTGGACGATGCCGTCGGACTCAGCCTCGGCGAAGCCGCGCAGTGCGGCGTTCAGCGTCTGCGAGGACGTGACGTTGACGGCCGGGAATGCATAGCCTCCGGCCTTGGCACGGTCGATCATCTCGGAGTAGATCTCTGGGGTTGCAATGGGCATGGTGACTCCTATGCTGAGTTTTCGTCTATGGGTTGTGACCCTGGAGAGTAGACCTCTTACGGCTAGCCACCATCCTAGCCATTTCTGTGCAGGGGCAGTGTTTCGGGTCACGCGGGCCGGTAACACTTACGCGCACACGCCGCAGAAGTAGCGCGGAGTCAGACGGGCTGGCTGAAAACGTGCCGGCGGATCCAGGCGTGCATGGCGATCGCGGCGGCGGAGGCGGCGTTAATGGAGCGGGTGGAGCCGAACTGCTCGATGGACAGGGTGGCCAGGGCCGCCTCGTGGACCTCCGGCGTCAGCCCGGGCCCTTCCTGGCCGAACACCAGGACGCAGTCCTTGGGCAGCTCGTACGTCTCCAGGGGCACGGAATCGGGGAAGATGTCGATCCCGATGATCGCGAGCCCCTCCCCCTGCGCCCACACCACAAAGTCCTCCACGGTGGGGTGGTGGCGGACGTGCTGGTAACGGTCGGTGACCATCGCCCCGCGCCTGTTCCACCGGCGTCGTCCGATGATGTGGACTTCCTTGGCGAGGAACGCATTGGCGGTGCGCACCACGGTGCCGATGTTGAGGTCGTGCTGCCAGTTTTCGATGGCGATGTGGAAGTTATGCCGTTTGGAATCGAGGTCCGCCACGATCGCGTCATGCTTCCAGTAGCGGTACTGGTCCACCACGTTGCGGCGGTCGCCGTCGGCGAGCAATTCCGGATCCCAATGGTCACCAGCGGGCAGTTCGCCGTCCCAGGGCCCGACGCCGACCTCCGCCTTTGGCTCCGGCGCCTCCTGGGGCGCTGGCTCCTCCGCTGGAATCGGATGAGGTTCGACTGGGTCTCCGGGCGTTTGTTTCACCCCTCAACACTAGACTGGACCACTGGAGCATTCATCACCGGCGGAGGTAAACGTGGCAGAAGCAGACCAGGTACAGGGTTCACCGGCGGTTTACCGCAGCGGCCAGGAGATCGAATGCTGGCTGACAGACATGGATGGCGTACTCGTCCACGAAAACCAGGCCGTCCCCGGGGCCGCCGAACTGATCCAGCGCTGGGTGGACACGTCCAAACGGTTCCTGGTATTGACGAACAACTCGATCTTCACGCCCCGCGACCTGGCCGCCAGGCTGCGTGCCTCCGGGCTGGAGATCCCCGAGGAGAACATCTGGACGTCCGCGCTGGCCACCGCCACCTTCCTGAAGGACCAGGTGCGGGGTTCCGGTTCCGGGAACCGCGCCTACACCATCGGCGAGGCGGGGCTGACGACGGCGCTGCACGAGGCAGGCTTCATCCTCACCGACCAGGACCCGGACTATGTGGTGCTCGGCGAAACCCGTACGTACTCCTTTGAGGCCATCACCATGGCCATCCGCCTGATCCTGGCCGGGGCCCGCTTCATTGCCACCAACCCGGACGCCACCGGCCCGTCCAAGGACGGCCCGATGCCCGCGACGGGCGCCATCGCAGCGCTCATCACGAAGGCCACCGGCCGGGAACCGTACATTGTGGGCAAGCCGAATCCCATGATGTTCCGGTCCGCCATGAACCAGATCGATGCGCACTCCGAGACCACGGCCATGATCGGGGACCGGATGGACACCGACATCATCGCCGGCATGGAGGCAGGCCTGCACACGGTCCTGGTCCTCAGCGGCATTACGCAGCGCGAGGACATTGCCGCCTACCCGTTCCGGCCCAACCAGGTGCTGGACTCCGTGGCCGACCTGAAGAACCAGATCTAAAAGACCGTCACCTTCGAGCCGCCGCGGGGCAGCGGGAAAAAGTCGTCCATGAGCCGCTCCACGATGGGCCGGTAGATGAGCGGATTCCAGCCAGGGCTCGCGTGCGCCGGCAGGGCCCCGTCCGTCTGCAGGTCCATGGAGACCATGTGGGGTGCGAACGCTGCCGACCACGCGTCCTTGGCCGTCTGGTACCGGACCGTGCGGTCTTTCGGGTTGCCGATGTACGCCATCCGCGTGGCGCCGAGCTTGTCCACAAACCGGTTTCCATCGAAGTGGTAGATGTACGCCGACTCGGACTGGATGAGCACACTGGACGGGGCGATCGGGGACAGCTGCTCCATGGTCTGGTCCAGGATCTGCCGCCAGGTCCGCTCGTCCTTGTGGATGACGCGCTCCCCCAGTTCGTAGCTGCCACGGACCACGGACGGGACCCGGAAGCCGCTCTCGTACAGGAACACCACGCCGTCGAACCAGCTCTCGTCCAGCACGTCGCTCCGGCTGTAGGGGCTGGAGTCCAGCAGGATGAAGTCAACCTCCACGCCGTGGAATTCCCTGAGCCGCGCGGCCACCTGGGTGGCCACCATGCCGCCGAAACTGTGGCCGTAGAAGAAAAGCTTGGTCAGCTTTTTCGCCCGGACATGTTCGATGACGGCGATCACCACCTCGTCGATGTCCAGCCCTAGGTTGGAATAGCCGACGGCGGCCAGCTGGCCGCGCTTGTTCAGCGCACCACGCATCGCGTTCAGGATCCAGAGCGCCTCTTCCCAGCTGGTCTTGTAGCCGGGGAAGAGGAACCAGCTGGCGTTCGGGTAGTAGGCGTCGGCGAAGTCGTCCGCGACCTGCAGTATGCGGTTGACCTGCCGCTCCGCCTGGACCCGGCGGGTGACCAGCATGTCCGCTGCCAGCAGGGCCGAGGCTCCCGTGCCGGCCAGGAACCCGCGGCGCGAAAACCGCTTGAGTGCGGCGGCATTGGCCAGCAGCCGGGCCTGATGGGCTCCTGGCTGTTCCTGCGGATCTGCTTCCCCCCTGTACGGCACACCTCTACCGTAGCCACAGTGGAAGCCGCCGCCGCAACCCCGGCCTTGGGGACCCCTGGCGCGAACCTGTTAGGAGAGGCCCAGCTCGTCCTTGCCGAAGGCGAACAGGTACGGCACGCCGGTCTCGGCTTCGATTCTTTCCTTGGAGCCGGTGTCCCGGTCCACGATGACGGCCACGGCAACCACGTTGCCGCCGGCCTTCCGGACACCCTCAACGGCGGTGAGGGCGGAGCCGCCCGTGGTGGACGTGTCCTCCAGCACCAGGACCTTGCGGCCCTCTACGGAGGGACCCTCAACCTGGCGGCCCATGCCGTAGGACTTCTGGGCCTTGCGGACCACAAACGCGTCCACGGTGCGGCCGGCGTCCACCGCGGCGTGCATCACAGCGGTGCCCACGGGGTCAGCACCCATGGTCAGGCCACCGGCGCACTCAAAGTCGATCCCGGCGTCGTCCGTCAGTGCCAGCATGACCTGGCCCACCAGCTTGGAGGCCTCGTGGTGCAGCGTGATGCGGCGCAGGTCGATGTAGTAGTCGGCCTCGGCGCCGCTGGAGAGGATCACCTTGCCGCGGACCACGGCAAGTTCCTTGATCAGTTCCAGCAGGCGGGCACGGGCAGCGGCAGCGTCAAGAGGGGAAGTCATGGTCTCCAGTTTAGCGGCGGGCGAACCCTGGCGCGTGCTCCGGCAGCGGCCCGAAAGCGACAAGCCGCGGCATCAGCCTCCGCACCACCGGGGCATGCCGCAGGACAAACAGGAGAGCCGGCGGAGGCCCGGGCGTCCGCCCGGCGAACAACGGAACAAACACAACCCGGTGCAGGATGCGCTGGACGGTCTGGACAACCACGGTGGGCATCCGGCGCCGCCGTTCCACCGCGGCCAGATCCTTCACGCCCACCTGCCGCCGGAGGAGTGCCGGCGCCAGGCGGGTTGCTGCCGCCACCGCGTCCTGGATGGCGAGGTTGATGCCCACGCCGCCCACCGGGGACATGGCATGGGCAGCGTCTCCGATACACAAAAGCCCGTCCACGTACCAGCGCGGCAGCCGGTCCAGCCGCACATCCAGCCAGTGCAGGTCCTCCAGGGACCGGATCGAATCCACCCGGTCAGCCAGGTCAGGACGCAGTCCGGAAACGCGCTCCCTGAACCGTTCCACGCCCTCGGCCCGGATCCGTGCGTCCGCTCCCTTGGGGGCGAGGTAACCCATTTGGTAGTAGTCGTCGCGGAAAAGCGCGATCATCGCTTCCCGGTCTCGGAATGCCGGGACGATGCCCGCCACGGCGCCCTTCTCCGACGCATGGCGCGGAAGCCTGAACCACCACGTGTCGAAGGGGACGGGGTAGTTCGTTGGCTTCAGCCCGGCGGCCCGGCGCAGCACGGAGTGGCGCCCGTCCGTGGCCACCACGAGGTCCGCATGGAGTGCTCCTTCACGGCCGTCGTGTGTGCGGTAGCGGACGCCGGCGACACGTCCGCCGTCGAACATTAACGACGTTGCTTCGTGTTTCATCAGCAGCGTGAAGGTGGGTTCGCGCGCGGCCTCCGTGGCCAGGAAGTTCAGGAAGTCCCACTGCGGCATCATGGCAATGTAGTTGTATGGGGGCTTCAGGGACGCGAAATCCCCGAACGTGACCAAGCCGGCGCCCGGGATGGGGATGGCAACGTTGTTCAGCCTGCTCTGCGGAAGCTGACGGAAGCTGTCGCCCAGGCCCAGCTCGTCAATCAGCCTGATGGTGGCGGCATGTACGGTGTCGCCGCGGAAGTCCCGCAGGAAGTCGCCGTGCTTTTCGAGGACCGTGACCTCCACACCTGCCCGGGCCAGGAGCAGCCCCAGCATCATCCCCGCCGGACCCCCGCCGACAATGGCGCACCCCGTTCGATCCATGCACTAACGGTACGCCGCACGTGTCATGGCCGCACTCGCCTGGATTGGGACGCGGAAATGGCCCTGTGACGCAGAAATGGAACGGCGCTACGCGTATCCGCGTAGCGCCATTCCATCTGCGAGTCGTCAGCCTAAAACCGCAGCGTTAACCCTAGAGCCGGGTGTCGAAGGAATCGCAGAACACGTTCTCGTTGAACGTCCCCTGGAACTCAGAGTTGCCCATGATCTTCCCGATCGTGGCGCGGATGGCCTCCACGGTTCCCGCATGCGCGTGGATCGCGGTCTTGACCATTGGCACGTCGATGAGGTGGTTGGGCTGGTTCAGCGACACAAATACCGTGGGAACCTCGGTGACGTACCAGGGGATTTCCGCTGCCATCGGGGTGGACCACTTGATCCGGATGGCCGCCTCCTGGGCGAAGCCCTTGACGTTGGCGAAGACAAACGCGGCGTCATACTTGTCCGCGTAGTCGCCGGTGGCTTCCTCGGAGATGATGGACATGAAGTTCACGCCAGTCTCCCCCGCGGCTTCGCGCTGAGCGGCGGTTTTGAACAGGTGCACCTCGAATCCGGCTTTTTCCAGTTCGTCCTTGACGGTGTCCAGATAGGCCAGCGGGTCCGCCATGGTGAAGTCCGGGCCGCCGGAGATGCCGTACAGGCGGATCCGTTGGTGCGTTTCCGGCCGGATGGGCAGGTTGTGCGCCGTGTCCTTGACCAGGGCGACGGTCTTGTCCGCGATCTCCGCGGCGATGGCCCGGTGGGCGTCGCTGCCGATCACGGCCAGTGCCTCGACCGGAGGAACCAGTTCGTTGCGGTCCTTGAGGTGCAGCCCCAGCGAGGCCTTGAGGGCCAGGATGCGGCGCAGGGCGTCATGCAGGCGCTGCTCCGTGATGACGCCGGACTTGTAGCCGTCCAGCATGTACTGGAAGTCTTCGTCGGCGTTGCGGAAGAACAGGAACATGTCGCAGCCAGCGGCAATGGTCGCAGGAACCAGGTCCTTGCGCCTCATGGCCTGGGTGAGCCCGATCATCTGCGAGGCATCCGTCAGGATGAGCCCGTTGAAGCCGAGTTCGCCGCGCAGCAGGTCCTGGAGCAGCTCCGGGGCCAGCGTTGCGGGACGGATGTCCTTGTCCGCCAGGCCCGGGCGGAAGTGCCGGGAAAGTTCCGGCGCGCCGATGTGCCCGATCATGATGGACTGCACGCCGTGCCCGATCATTTCGCGGTACACGTGGCCGTACGTCTTGTTCCAGTCGTCGTAGCCGAGGGTGTTGTGGGACGTGACCACGTGCTGGTCGCGCTCGTCCATGCCGTCGCCCGGGAAGTGCTTCATGGCACAGGCAGTGGGTGATTCACTGATCCCGTCGAAGTACTCCTTGGCCCGTTCCACCACGATCTCCGGAGTGTTGCCGAAGGCCCGGGTGGAGATGACCGTGTTCCGCCAGTTGTAATGGATGTCCACGATCGGCGCGAAGGCCCAGTTGCAGCCAAGTGCCGCGGTTTCCACGCCGGCAACCTGCCCCATCCGGCGCGCGATCGACTTGTCCGGGTGCGAACCTGCCTGCAGATGCGTGGCCACAAACGTGCCGTCGTCGCAGCTGCCTGCGCCACCCATTTCCGGGTTGGACGCCACCAGCAGCGGCACCTTGGACTTCGACTGCGCGTACCGGATGTGTTCCTGGACGGCAGCGGAGGGGCCCGGGCGGTACCGCATGCCGCCCACATGGAAGTTCTCCAGCACACCGTCGAGGTACTCCGGGGAGTAGTCGTTGTTGTGGTTGATGAACAGCTGGCCGATCTTTTCCTCAAGCGTCATCGATTCCAGGGTGGTGTTCACCCAGGTGACCGCTGCGTCATCGAGGTTGAACGGCGCGGCCAGGAGGTCGACGTCGAACTGGCGCCCTGGGGTGCCAATGGCACCACGGGCGGGGCTTCCGACGGCGGCAGTCACCGCAGCTGCGATCCCCGCCAGCGCGTCGGCCACCACCTGGTTCACCGGACCGGCGATGTCCACCACAATGCCCGCCTCATCGGCTTCCAGTGCTTCGAGGGTTGCCAGCTGGGATTCCAGCAGTGCGGGCGGCATAAAGTGTCCGGAGCGGCCTTCAGTCCGCGCCCTCAGAACCTCTTTGCTGCCGTGCAGGTGCAGGAACACCGTGTCCGGCGCCTGGGCGCGGATGGCGTCGCGGTAGCTGCGGCGAAGAGCCGAGCAGGCCAGGACCAGGCCGCCTGTGGCAGCTGCCAGTTCGGAGCCCACCGTGGCGAGCCACGGCCAGCGGTCCTCGTCGGTCAGCGGAGTGCCAGCCGCCATCTTGGCGACGTTCTCCACCGGGTGGAGGGAATCGCCGTCGAGGAACTGGACGCCCAGCTCGCGGGCCACCAGGTCACCGATGGTGGTCTTGCCGCAGCCGGAGACGCCCATCACGATGACGCGGGGACCCGTAGCTCCTCCTGCTGGGGCGGGCGATGTCGCGGCGGTCACCAGTCGTGCACCGTTCCGTCTACAAGGCGGTTGTACGGCAGGTAAGCCTGCTGGTACGGGTACGCTGCTGCGGCTTCCTCGTTGAATTCGACGCCGATGCCGGGCTTGTCGCCCGGGTGCAGGTAGCCGTCCTTGAAGGTCATGGACTGCTCGAAGACCTCGTTGGTCTTGTCCGAGTGCTGCATGTATTCCTGGATGCCGTAGTTGTGGATGGCCAGGCCCACGTGCAGCTGGGCGGCGAAGCCCACCGGGGAAATGTCCGTGGGGCCGTGGAAGCCGGACTTGATCTGGTACTGGGCGGCGAAGTCCATGACCTTCTTCAGCGGGGAGATGCCGCCGAAGTGGGTGGAGGCTGCGCGGACGTAGTCGATCAGCTGTTCCTTGATGAGGGTCTGGTAGTCCCACACGGTGTTGAAGATTTCACCGATGGCCAGCGGGGTGGTGGTGTGCTGGCGGACCAGGCGCAGGCCCTCCTGGTTTTCGGCCGGGGTGCAGTCCTCAAGCCAGAAGAGGTCATACGGTTCCAGGGCTTTGCCGAGCTTGGCGGCCTGGATAGGGGTCATGCGGTGGTGGCCGTCGTGCAGCAGCGGGATTTCCGGGCCGAACTCGTTTCGCACGGCTTCAAAGACGGTGGGCAGGTGGCGCAGGTAGGCGCGGGTGTCCCAGTCCTCTTCCTGCGGGAACGCGCCGCGGCCGGCAGGCTCGTAGTCGTAGCGTTCGCCCGAGGCCTGCGCCTGCGCGGCCACACCGTAGACGGCCTTGATGCCAGGGACAGCGGTCTGGATGCGGATGGACTTGTAACCGAGTTCCAGGTGCTCTCGGACTGAATCGAACAGCGACTCAAGGTCAGCGCCGGAAGCGTGGCCGTAAGCGCGCAGGCCGTTGCGTGACGCGCCGCCCAGGAGCTGGTAGACCGGCATGTTCGCCATCTTGCCCTTGATGTCCCACAGGGCCATGTCCACGGCGGCGATTGCGGCCATGGTCACCGGGCCGCGGCGCCAGTACGAGCTGCGGTACAGGAACTGCCAGGTGTCCTCGATCTTGTGCGGATCCTTGCCGATCAGCAGCTGGGCCACGTGCTCTTTGAGGTACGCGGCAACAGCCAGTTCGCGGCCGTTCAGGGTGGCGTCACCGATGCCGGTGACCCCGTCGTCCGTAGTGATGCGCAGGGTCACGAAGTTACGTGACGGGCTTGTCACGAAGACTTCAGCGGCAATGATTTTCACGGCAGATCCTTTCGGGGACTTCTGGTCAGATGGTGGTGCTAAAAGTTAGTGGCCGGCAGTTTTGCCGGCGCCAACAGGCGAGCTGGCATCGGCGGTGGTGCCGGCATCGGCGGTGGTGCCGGCGTCAGCGGCGGTGGCGTCAGCAGCTTCGCCGGCGCCCACCGTTTTGGTCCGGCGTTCCTGGATCTCCTTGAGGATTTCCGCGTGCTTGGCGTCGGTCAGTGTGTACTTGGTCATAACCAATACCGCAAGGATAGTCAGTACGGCGGGGATTGCGCCCGCGGCCAGCTGGATGCCGAACAGTGCGTCCGCTGTCTGGGCTGCCCCGGACTTGTAACCGCCCAGTGCCAGGGCGTAAGCCGCCAGGGCGCCGCCCACGGCCTGGCCGGATTTGCGGGTGAAGGAGAACAGGGCGTAGGTGATTCCCTCGGTGCGGACACCGGTCCGCCATTCGCCGTACTCCACGGTGTCGGCTTCCAGGGCCCACACCACGATGTTGACGGCAAGGACACCCACCAGGCTGATCACGAGGCCGGTAAAGCCGAGCCAGACCTGGCCGGCCGGGGCGAAGAAGATGATCGCACCGCCGAGGACAGTGACCAGCGAAGAGTAGATGTAGACGCTCTTCTTGCCGACGTTACGGACCAGCTTGGGCATAAAGACGGCCAGGAAGAACGTGAGCGCCAGCTGGATGATGGACAGTACCGGATACAGGTCCAGGCGGCCCAGGACGTCGCGCAGGTAGTACAGCTGCACGGAGGTCAGGGCGAGGTAGCCGGAGAGGAAGAAGAAGGAGCTCAGGCACAGCATCAGGAGGGGCTTGTTGCCCTTGAGGGTGTCCACGCTCTGCTTGAACGTCACCTTGGGGACGGCGCGGTGCACGCGTTCCTTGGCGGTCAATGCGGTGAAGAAGTACAGTGCCGCCCCGATGACCACAAACACGAGGGTGATGGTGGTGAACATCGACTGGAGATCGGCACCGGGCTTGATCAGCGGCGCAACGAAGATGCCCAGCGAAGAGCCCACCAGCAGGGCGCCCACCATGCGGGCCGAACCCAGCTTGGCGCGCTCTCCCGGATCCTGCGTCATGGCGCCGGCCAGCGAGCCGTACGGAATGTTCACGAGGCTGTAGGCAAGGCCGAGGGCCGCATAGGTGACGTAGGCATACAGGAGTGTGCCGGATTCGCCCAGCTGCGGAACGGAGAAGGTTGCCACGCTCAGGAGGAGCAGCGGGATGGAGCCGAACATGATGAAGGGACGGAACTTGCCGAAGCGCTTGCTGTAGGTCCGGTCAACGATCCGGCCGGCGAAGACGTCAGCGAATGCGTCAAAGAGCCTGACCACCAGCAGCAGGGTTCCGGCAGCCGCTGCGGAGATGCCGGCAACATCCGTGTAGTACACCAGCAGGAACATGGTTGCGGTGGTGAAGGCAAGGTTGTTGGCTGCATCCCCGGCACCATAGCCGATGATGCTGAGCTTGTTTAGCTTTTTCATGAATTGGGCTCCTTTACCCTTGCCGCCTTGTTGGCCAGCGAAAATTATTGAAATGCCATGAAGCAGTAAGTCTTTGGTGATGCCGGATTCCGCAGAATCCGCATCCGGCGGGCGTACCGCCGAGTGTTTCCCGTAGCTGTAATCTTAGTCACTTGGCAATAAAATGGCAAGCGGTTGCCATATGTTTCTGTTGAAGCTTCACAAAAACTGCATGTCATCGAAACAGCACTGCCCGGTCCAGGAGCCTGGACTGGGCAGTGCTGATTTTCATGAAGCAGAGATGCTAGGGCGTGGCGTTTAGGAGCCCGCTGGGAATGTGCCGAGCAGGCTGGAAACGAGGTCCACGACGGCGTCGTCCGCTGCGACGGCAGGATCCACCAGCGCCAGGACCGCCCGCACGCGCTCTGCGCCTTCCAGTTGGTTGGCCGCGGCCACTTCAGTTGCCAGCGGATCGTGGAACGTCTCGGCCGCTGCACTGAAGTCAATCCAGGCTGCGATCATCAGTGCCGCGGCGGCACCGGACCTGCCCTGGGCCCGTTCCGCCAGTAGGACGGGCACGGCCCGCATGCGCAGCTTGGTGCTCCCGTCCATGGCGATCTGGGCCAGGTGGTGGGCGATGCGCGCATTGCTGAAGCGGGCCAGCAGGGCAGCGCGGTACGCAGGGATCTGCAGGTCTGCGCCGCCGGCCGCGGCACCGGACAGGTTCGCCTCGGCTTCATCCCAGAAGCTTTCGACGGCTGTCAAGCACCGCGGGTCCGCGAGGGCCTGCGCCACCGTGGTGTGTCCACGGAGCTGGCCAGCGTAGGCCAGCAGGGAATGCGCGCCGTTCAGGAGCCACAGCTTGCGGTTCTCGTAAGGCTCGATGTGGTCAACGAAGACCGCGCCGGCATCCTCCCAGCGTGGACGGCCTGCGGGGAAGTCGCCGCTGAGCACCCAGTTGGTGAACGGCTCAGCCACGACGGGCGAGTTGTCGCGGTAGCCGCAGGCGGCCTCGACGGCGGCGATGTCCGCTTCCGTGGTGCGCGGGGTGATGCGGTCCACGGACGTGCTGACAAAGCTGGCGTTTTCCTCGACCCAGGCCGCGAGTTCCGCGTCCCAGGCCTGCGCCAGACCCGCCACGGCGTTGCGGGCCACCGTGCCGTTGTTGGCGAGGTTGTCGCAGCACACAACGGCGAGCGGCCCGGCGCCGGCAGCACGGCGCGCGGCGAGGGCGAAGACAAGCCGGCCCAGCGGCGTCGACGGGTTTCCGCTGCCGGAAGCCAGCAGCGCAAGGTCGCTGGCGACGTCGGACGCTGTAGTGTCCAGCTGTCCGTCGGCACCGATCCGGTACGCCGCTTCGGTGACCGTCAGGGTGACCATGGCGGTGGCAGGTGCCGAAACGAGCTCTGCGAGCCGCTCCACGTCCGCGCCGTCAACCGCTTCCACGATGCTGCCGACGACGGCAAACGAGTCGCCGCTGTCCGCGCGCTCCACGAGCGTGAAGAGGCCGTCCTGCTCGGCAAGTGCCAGGGCAGCGTCCGGGCGCCGGCCGGTAAAAGCCGCAATACCCCAGTCGGCGGCGTCGCCGGCCTGGCTGGTGTACCAGGCCTGGTGCGACCGGTGGAAGGCGCCGAGTCCGAGGTGGACAATCCGCACCGGAGGTTTGGCGGCAGGGTGGACGGTCCGGTTCAACTGCGGCAGGGATTCCGCAGCCTTGCCTGTGGTGTCGGCCTGTTCGATGCTCACAGTTTGAAAACCCTTCGCGGGGAGGAATCGACGGTGTCCACGATGATTTCGTGGGCGCGGTCTTCACTGACGCGGTGCTCGGCCACGAGGCGGGCCAGGAAGGAGGCCTCGACCCGGCGGGACGCGTCGTGGCGGGCGGGGATGGAGCAGAAGGCCCTGGTGTCGTCGATGAAACCGGAAGAGCGGGAGAAGCCAGCCGTTTCGGTCACGGCCGAGCGGAACCGGAGCATGGCATCCGGGGCGTCCAGGAACCACCAGGGTGCGCCGAGGTAGACGGAAGGGTAGAAACCGGCCAGCGGCGCGAGCTCCCGGGAAAACACGGTCTCGTCCAGAGTGAACAGCACAAGGTGGAAGTCCTTGGCCGTGCCGAAGTCCTGCAGCAGCGGCCGGATGGCCTCGGTGTAGTTGGTGGCGATCGGGATGTCGTGGCCCGTATCGGCGCCGAAGGCCTCGAACGTGGGCGTGTGGTGGTTCCGGAAGGAGCCCGGGTGGATGGTCATGACCAGGCCGTCCTCCACCGACATGCGGCCCATCTGGTACATCATGTGGGCTTCAAACGCGTTGCGGTCCTCGGCCGTGGCCTTGCCGGCGCGGGCGAGTTCAAAGATCCGCTCGGCCTCCGCGCGGTCCAGCTTGAGCGTTGCCGGAGTGGCCACACCGTGGTCCGCCGAGACCGCGCCGTGCTCCACGAAGTAGCGGCGGCGGTTTTCCAGGGCCGCGATGTAGCCTGCGTAGCCGTTGGCGCCGTCACCGGCGGTTTCAACCAGGCGGTCAACGTTGGCGCCCCAGGTGGGGTGCGCGATATTGAGGTAGGCGTCCGGGCGGAACGTCGGCAGGACACGGCCGTCGAACGTGGGGTCCTCGGCGATGGCCTTGTGGCTGGCGAGGTTGTCCAGGGGATCGTCCGTGGTGGCCAGGACCTCGATATTGAAGTCCTTGAAAAGCTGGCGGGGACGGAAGCCGGGCTCCACGAGCTTCGCGGCGATGGCGTCATAGCTGGCATCGGCGGACATCTCGCCCAGGTCTGCGCCCAGCTTGAAGACGCTGTCGAACTGATTGCGCAGCCAGTAGCCGGAGGCCGTGCCCTCGAAGAGCGGCCAGGCATCCACGAAGGTGCGCCAGATTTCGCGTGACTCGGGCGTGGTGGCACCGCCGGCGCGCAGCTTGTCCAAGGGGGCGCCGTTGGCGTGGATCAGGCGGGTGACGTAGTGGTCCGGGCTGACGAGCAGCGCTGCCGGGTCCGGGAACGGCGTGTTGTGCTCGATGACGGCGGCGTCAACGTGGCCATGCGGGGAGATGATGGGGAGGTCCTGTATGCGCGCCAGGAGGTCCCGCGCGATGCTGCGCGTTCCTGGGTCGGCGGGCAGGAGCCTGTCTGGGTTGGCAGCAATCGACTGTGACATAGATCAATAATCTGCCCGGCACCCTACTTTGTCAACCGGTTGCCATAATTTGCCAAATGCTGGATTCGGCCAGCCGGGACTCACTTCGCGGGCAGGATCCTACCGCTGGACCCACGCAGCACCAGCTCAGTCTCCACGCTCAAAGTACCGGCCTGTTCCCCGCTCCCGTGAAGCAGGTCCAGCAGGCGTGTGGCGGCCGCCTCGCCGCACTCCCCCAGCGGCGAACGCACGGTGGTGAGCGGCGGCGTTGTGAAGTCCGCGCCGAAAATGTCGTCAAAGCCGATGATGCTGATGTGGTCGGGCACCACGATGCCGGCGGCCTGGAGCTCCTGCATAAGCCCGATGGCCAGCAGGTCGTTGTAGGTCATGACCGCGGTGGCACCGCTGGCGCGGACATCCCGCGCAGTCTTCCGGCCGCCGTCGACCGTTGGTTTGCTGGATTCAAGCCGCACGGCCTCGAGCCGGGACCAGTCGCAAGCCGCCTGCACACCCTCCCACCGGCGTTCGGACATCCAGGACTGAGGCGGCCCCGCTACGTAGGCGATCCGCTGGTGTCCGTTGGCGGCCATGCTCCGGACCGCCTCGCTGATTCCCTTGTTGACGTCCGGGACCACGCACGGCACGCCGTCGACTTCGCGGTTGATGACCACCACGGGTTTGTCCTGGGCGAGGGCGCGGATGTTGTCATCATCCATGCGCGGGCTCGCCAGAATAAGGCCGTCCACGGTGGCCATGAGCCGCCGGGCGGCAGTCAGTTCTGTTGCCGGGGACTCGGCCGACTCGGCAAGCACCAGGGTGTAGTCCCGGCTGGTTGCAGTAGTTTCGGCGCCACGGATGATGTCAAAGAAGGTGGGGTTGGTGATGTCCGCGACGATGAGGCCGAACGTGTTGGTCTTGCCCGTGGGAAGGGCGCGCGCGAACGGATTGACCTGGTAGTTCAGCTGGGCGGCCGCATCCTCGATGAGCTTTTGTGTTTTGGAGCTGACCCTGCCCGGCTTGCTGAGTGCACGGGAAACGGTGGACGCGTTGACGCCGGCCATCTTGGCGATGTCGTAGATGGTCGCGTTGGATTTGCCGTCACGGCCGTGCTTTTTGACCGAACCCGCTGGTTGGGCGGTGTCCGGCGTTTGGGGTTCAGTCACCGCCCCATCCTAACGAGGAAACCACACAAGCAGGTCGCAGCTGTGGCCGTTTTGATGGTCCAAAACGGCCACAGCTGCTGCTCAGCTTCGCTACTGACCCGGGAGGTTACGTGCGCTGCGGGAACTTGCCCTCTTCGGCGATGCGCTTATTGAGCTCGGCGAGGAACTCGTTCTCGTCGAAGTCCAGTCCAACTTCCTTACCGGTCCAGGCGGAGAGGTGGATGGCGTTGGCCAGGCGGACTCCGTTGATGCCGTCCGAGCCCGGAGCCAGCAGCGGTGTGCCGTCCAGGATGTTGGCGGCGAAGTTCTCCAGGACACCGGCGTGCTGCCCACCCCAGACGGACTCAAATTCGATGACCTCGGTGGTGTAGTACTGCTCCGGGTTCAGCTCGCCCATAAAGAGCTTTCGGACATCGTCCATGCCCATGCCGTCGCTGAGTTCGCGCTCCGGCTTGTGCAGGCGCGTCACGGTGGCGGTCTTGCTGCCCTCGACGACGATCTTGCCCTGGTCGCCCAGGATCTCGAAGCGGTCAGTCCCCGTCAGATCGTGCGTGGCGGTGACAAATACGCCGGTGACGCCGTCTCCGTAATCAACTACTGCGGTGACTTCATCTTCGACGGCGATGTCGCGGCGGAAGCCGAAGGAAACCTTGGAGTAGACGGACTTCGGCACGCCGCAGATCCACTGCCACAGGTCCAGCTGGTGCGGAGCCTGGTTGACCAGGACGCCGCCACCTTCGCCGCCCCACGTTGCGCGCCACTCGCTGGAGTTGTAGTAGCCCTGGGGGCGCCACCAGTTAGTGATGATCCAGTTGCTGCGGCGGATCTTGCCGATCTCGCCGTTTTCCACAATCTCTTTGAGCTTCTTGTACAGCGGGTTGTTGCGCTGGTTGAACATAATTCCGAAGGAGAGTTCCGGCTTGGAGGCCGCGAATTCGTTGAGCTCCTTGACCTGCTTGGTGTAGACGCCTGCCGGCTTCTCCACCAGCGCGTGGATGTTGCGCTTGAGAGTCTCGATGCCCATTTCCGGGTGCAGGAAGTGCGGCACGCAGGTCACGACGGCGTCAACGTCTCCGCTTTCCAGCATGGCGATGTAGTCGTCATAAAAGGGAGCGTCCGGGTACGTGGCGGAGGCGAGTTCCTTCTTGGCCGGATCGGTGTCGCAGATGGCCCCGATCACCATGTTGGGGACCATGCCGTCCGTGATGAACTTGGCGTAGGCGCCGCCCTGCTGGCCCAGGCCGATGATGCCGAGGCGTACTTTCTTGCTCACAGTTATTTATCCTTCTTTGTTGGTTGAGCTTGTGTTCCGTTGGTTGAGCTTGTCGAAACCAGAAGCGGTCTGGTTAGAAGAGTTCGGACTGGCCCATGGCAACCAGGTTGTCGTAGGAGGTCTGCAGCGCTTCCCAGACCGTGCGGCCGTAGAGTTCGTCCTGCTCCACCAGCAGGTACTGCGCGCCGGCGGCCTGCGCGGCCGGCATGATGGAGGCGAAGTCGAGGTTGCCTTCCCCAACTTCGGCGAACTGGACGACGTTCTTGAACTCCGCCATGAATCCGGCGACGTCCCCTGAGTCCAGCAACCCGAAGGCCGACTCGGGCAGTTCGCCGATGCGGTAGTCCTTGAGGTGGACCATGGCCGTGCGGCCGGCGTACTTCTCGAGGGTACGGACTGGGTCCAGGCCGCCGCGCTGTACCCAGTGCACATCGATTTCCATGCCCATGGCCGGGGAGTTCTCGGCGATGATGTCCAGCATGTACTTGCCGTCGAACTTCGCGAACTCGATGTGGTGGTTGTGGTAATACAGCCCCAGGCCCTGCTCCTGCAGCCGCTCGGCGTATTCGTTGGCCTGCTTGGCGAAGTCAACCACGGCGCCGATCGACTTCATCGCGGGGAACGGCAGCATGCCGATCCGCAGCAGTTTCGAATCCAGCCGCTTGGCATCGTCCACAATCTTGTCGAAGTGCTCTGCCAGGGAGTCGCCGGGCCGGCCTTTGGGGGTTTCCATGGCCACGGACAGGGCCGCGATGTCCATGCCCAGCTCGCTGCGGGAGCGGTCCAGCTCGGCGACGTTTTCCGGCGTCATCGGGATCTGGGAGATCTCGACGGCGTTGTAGCCGATCCCGCTGACCTTGCGGAGCGTTTCGAACGCCCCGATTTCGGTGAAGCTGTCCTTCAGCATCATTGCCTGTACGCCAATTTTGGCCACTTTTTCCTCCATGGTTTTCGCTGTTGTATAAAGTCTGATTCTCGGCCTCAGGCGGGGACGCCAGCCGGGGGTTTCAACCGTTGCCCTGAGGAGTTCAGGAAACCTTCGCCGCCGCGTCCGGGTAGCTCTGGCGGTAAATTTCCTTGACGATCCTCAGGGATTTTTCCGCTTCTTCAGGATCGATCCAGAACCGGCCCGCGTCACCGAGCCGGGCGTAGAAGTCATTGATGAGCAGTTCGTGCGAGACGCCCCAGTAGGCTCGCCCGCCGGACTCCACCACACGCTCGGGAACCACTTCAACCCGGCCGTCCGCATAAGTGACCGTCAAGTCCCCACGAAGGCTGAGAGTCGCTCTTTCCGTGACGATGTCCAAAGTAACCGGCGCATTCACGGCGTTGGCCAGCGTGGCATAAAAGGCGCTGCGCGCGCCGTTGGCATGCTCGGCAACAAACTCAGCGGTGTCCTCCACCTCGATGGTTTCCCCCAGGAACCTGGTGGCCGCATTGCCGGACAACGAAACGACGTCACCCACCAGCCACTGCAGCAGGTCGACGGTGTGGATGGCCTGGTTCATCATGAGCCCGCCACCGCCACCCTCCCAGGTGCCGCGCCACGGCCGGCTGCGGTAATAGTCGGCGTCGCGGTGCCACAGCACCGTAGCTGAAGCCCCTGCTACCGCGCCCAGCTCGCCGGAGGAAAGCAGTGCGTGCATGGCCTGCGAGGTGGCGTTGTAGCGGTTCTGGAAGCAGACGGCAATCTTGGCAGTGCTCGCTTTCGCAGCTTCCACGAGCCTGCGGCCCTCCTCGAGCGTATGCGCGAGCGGCTTTTCCACAATCACGTTCACGCCGCGCGCGAGACAGTCCGCAGCGATGGAGGCATGCATATTGTGCGGCGTCGTAACGTGCACAACATCCGGTCCGATGGCCTCGATCAGGCTGTGGTGATCGGGGAAACCCGGGACACCATAGGCTGCCGCAGCTGCCGCAAGGCGGCCCGGATCCGAGTCGCAGACCCCGGCCAGCCGCGCGCTGTCGAGCTTTGCGACGGCTTCGAAGTGAACCGCCGAAACGTCACCGCAGCCTATTACTGCGGCTTTAAGGCCGGTCACGAAAGTTCGATTCCGTTCTTGGCAGCCAGGACCGCGAACGCGCGCGCGGCCATCCCGAAAGCAACCGGACCGGAGAAGCCACCCAGTTTGTGGTGGCTGGCGAGGTGGGGTTCGAGTGAGGCGAAGCCTGAGTAGCCGTCCGCCTTCAGGGCAGCAATGGTGGCGTCCAGTTCGCCGTCGCCATGGCCGGAAGGCACAACCTCACCCGTGGCCATGATGGCGTCCTTGACCTGGAGGTATTCGAGGTAGGGCCGGAGCATGGCGTAGCCGTCTGTGTAGGGGCGGACGCCAACCTGGACGAAGTTGGCGTTGTCCCAGGCGACGCGCAGTGCGGGAGAGTCCACCGACTCCATGATGTCCAGAACGCGCTGCGGCGTATCGCCGTAGATGCCCTTTTCGTTCTCGTGCAGGAGTACGACGCCGGCGCTTTCAGCTTCGGCGGCCAGCGCCCTCATGCGCGTGAGGACGTCGTCGCGGATTTCCTCCGGCGTCTGCGCCTCACCCCGAAAGAAGGAGAAGATCCGGATGTAATGCGTATCCAAGCCCTTGGCCACGGAGATGATCTGGCGAAGGCGCTCCACCTCGTGCTCCACGGGCAGGCTGATGTCCACCTTGCCGATGGGGCTCGCGACAGCTGAGACCTTCAGGCCCTTGGCGTCCAGGATTTCCTTGAGCTCGGACACCTGTTCCGGCGTCAGTTCGGAGACATTGACACCCCAGGCGCTGCGTACTTCGATGTAGCTCGCGCCCAATGCCAGCAGGACAGCGGCCTGGACGGCGGGGTCCGGATCCACTTCATCGCCGAATCCTGAGAGCGGCCAGACGGCGGTTGTTGCTTCGCTTGGTGTTGCGGTCACGGGAATCTCCTTAGGTATGCCCGCGACGGGACAGCCTTGGTGCCGCTCCGGCGCGCGGGTGACTCAGTTCACAAACAGTGCTGCTCCAAGTCTAGACACGTCAACTGTCAATGACAACCGATTGCCAAAGATTGCACGCTGTGGCAATCTAGGTGCTACGGGGCTGTGGCAATCGTCACAACCCCTGTCATCCCGTTCAGTGAGGAGCGCGCCATGGCGATGCAAGCAGCCGGAACAGACCGCCCGGCCACCATCCATGACATCGCCGCGATCTGCGGCGTGGCCGCATCCACTGTGTCCCGCGCACTTTCCACTCCGGACCGCGTCAACATCCGTACCCGTGCGCGGATCCAAGCGGCCGCGGCCGAGCTGAACTACACGCCGAACAGCCAGGCGAAGGCACTGAGCTCCGGCCGCACCGGCGCCGTCGGCGTCCTGGTGCCGGACATCACCAACCCCTTCTACTTTGACCTCATCCGTGGCACCCAGCTGCAGCTCAAGGCAGCCGGCTACACCCAACTGCTGGTGGACACGGAAGAGTCCGACGAGGTGGAGGCCTCCGCCGTGGAGCAGTTGCGCAAGAGCGCTGACGGCATCATCGTCGCCGCGTCAAGGCTCAGCGATGAGGCACTCCTGGCCGCGGCCGCCAAGATTCCCATGGTGGCCGTCAACCGCGACGTCCCCGGCGTTCCCGCCGTCGTCATTGACACGCCGTCCGCCACCAGCCAGGCACTGGACCATCTGATTTCCCTCGGCCACCTCCGGATCGCCTACATGGCGGGTCCACTCACGTCCCAGTCCAGCACCCTCCGCTGGACAGCCCTGGCGGCCGCCGCCGAGGACCGCGGCGTTGAGGTGCGCAGGCTGGGCCCTTTCGCCCCCAAGACACAATCGGGTGCCGCCGCCGCAGATGCGGCCGTGCACTCCGGCGTGACCGCGTGCATTGCCTTCAACGACCTCATCGCCATCGGCATGCTCCAGCGGCTGCGCGAACGCGGCATCCGGGTCCCGGAGGACATGAGTGTGGTGGGCTGCGACGACATCTTCGGCGCGGACTTCTGCAATCCCCCACTGACCACCATGACGTCCCCGATCGAACAGGCCGGCCGCGTGGCAGTGTCCATGCTCCTGGCCCAGCTCAACCCGCTGGCGGGCGGTGGCAGCCGCAGCCGTTCCCTGATGCCCACGCATCTCACGGTCCGCGGTTCAACGGGAGCGGCACCCGCGGCGCTGTAGCGCCGGGGCCGGAAGTGTCCGTTCGCGCCCGGCTGTGCGTGGATCGCGTGGACACGTGTCTGGTTCGGGTGGACACAGTTGAGCGTTGTTGACAGAGCTGACTAGGCTGGATCACATGCGCGAACTCCAGTCCACCATCATCGAAGAAATGGGCGTGCAGCCCCGGATCGACCCCCTCGGGGAGGTACGCAAGCGGGTGGATTTCCTGAAGGATTACCTCCGGGCAACCCACACCAAGGGCTTTGTCCTGGGCATCTCGGGCGGGCTGGACTCCTCCCTCGCCGGCAGGCTGGCCCAGCTGGCCGTGGAGGAGCTGGAGGCCGAAGGCGTGGAGGCCAACTTCGTAGCGGTCCGACTGCCGTACGGCGTCCAGCACGACGAGGACGACGCCCGGGCCGCCCTGGACTTCATCCGGGCCAAGACGGAATGGACCTTCAACATCTCGGCCGCCGTGGATGGCTTCGAGGACGAATTCGAGAAGACGGTGGGGAACGGCATCTCCGATTTCCACAAGGGAAACACCAAGGCACGCACCCGGATGATCGCGCAGTACGCGCTGGCCGGCGAGCACAACTACCTGGTGATCGGCACCGACCACGGCGCAGAGTCCGTGACCGGGTTCTTCACCAAATTCGGCGACGGCGGCGCGGACATCCTGCCCCTGTTCGGCCTCAACAAACGCCAGAACCGCGAACTGCTGGCCGAACTGGGCGCCCCTGCGCGCGTCTGGGAAAAAGTACCCACTGCGGACCTCTTGGACGGCAGGCCCGGACGCACCGACGAGGACGAACTGGGAATCACGTACGACCAAATCGATGATTACCTCGAAGGCCGGGAGATCCCCGAAGCGGCGGCCGAGCTGATCGAAGAGAAATACCTCCGCACGCGCCACAAGCGCACGGTGCCGGTCACCATCTTCGATACGTGGTGGAAATAGGCTGAGCCGACGGAGGCCCGGATCAGGCTGTCCGCCGAACCGGGGCACTTTGAACCCTGTCCGGACCGATCCCGCCCGGAATACGGCGTGTCCGTGTCAAAGTGCCCCACCACGGGTCAGCCACACGACGCCGAGCAGTGCCGAGCAGTTCAGGCGGCGCCCGGCGAACGGGTCAGCAGCGACGTGATCCGGTGGGCTTCCTCCATCAGCAGTTTGCCG
Organism: Pseudarthrobacter humi; assembly: GCF_024294965.1. Taxonomy (NCBI): domain Bacteria; kingdom Bacillati; phylum Actinomycetota; class Actinomycetes; order Micrococcales; family Micrococcaceae; genus Pseudarthrobacter; species Pseudarthrobacter humi. The sequence goes on along the minus strand of NZ_JANCLV010000010.1, from coordinate 59,526 downwards.
AGGAACTCCTGCCGTTCCGGGCGGAACCGGGGTTCGATGCCGGTCAGTGAAAGCGCGCCCACGGGCCTGCCCAACTGGTCGAACACGGCCGTCCCCATTCCCCAGCTGCCCTCCAGCACCAGGCCGGGATTCACTGCGAATCCATGCAGCCGGGTCCGTTCCAGGTTCCTGCGCACCACCTCTATGCTGTGGCCTGCCGCGAAGCTGCCGGCGTGCTGGTCCCAGCCGGACAGGATGGCCTCCTGTTCCTCGTCCGGGAGGAACGCCATGATGGCGGTCCCGGCCGAGGCCACACCCAGTGGAAAGCGGACTCCCTCGTGCAGCACGAAGGACCGTACCGGGAAGCTGCCCTCTTCCCGCAGCACGCAGACCGTCTCCTGGCCCCTGCGGATGGAATAGAAGGCGCTCTCACCGGTCTCCTCCGCCAGGCGGCGCAGACTTGGCCGCGCCAGGTCCTCAAACGGGAAGCGGGCCGCCGCTACCGATCCCAGCAGGAAGATCTCAGGGCCCAGGATCCAGTTTCCGCTGCGGGCGTCGTGGTCCAGGAGGCCCTCGGCGGCAAGGGAGGCCAGGAGCCGGTGGACGGTGGGGCGGGTCAGCCCGGACTCCCGGACCAGCCCGGATATTGAGCTGCCCTCCGGCTTCCGGCCCACCAGCCGCAGCAGCGACGCCACGCGGCCCACCACCTGCGCCCCTTGGACTGGATTTGTCATTCAGTTCACCAACTCTCAAGAAATCCTCCACAATGTGGACACCTCCAAGCCTAGCGTCCACGCTGTGAAATATCTGCCTTCCTGGCATGGTTGCGTCGTTGACCAGCTTCAGGGACCGCCCTAGGCTCCTTTCCTAGGCCACATGTCCACAAAGTGGATAACCCGAAATGGCTCTGCATGCTCGATGACGAGGAGACGGAATGTCCAAACTGAAATCCCACGCCGCCGCTGCCCTGGCGGAAGTGCTGCAGGACGGCATGACGCTCGCCGTCGGCGGTTTCGGCCTGAGCGGCATCCCGGCGGACCTCATCGAGGCCGTGCGTGATTCCGGCGTGCGCGATCTGACCGTGGTGTCCAACAACATGGGTGTGGACGGGAAAGGCCTGGGCGTGCTGATCGAGGCCGGCCAGGTCCGCAAGGTCATCGCCTCGTATGTGGGCGAGAACAAGCTCTTCGCCGAGCAGTACCTCGCGGGCCTGCTCGAGGTGGAATTCACGCCGCAGGGCACGCTGGCCGAGCGCCTCCGCGCCGGCGGTGCCGGCATCCCCGCCTTCTACACCAAGACCGGCGTCGGAACCCTGGTCGCGGAAGGCAAGCCGCTGGCAGAGTTCGACGGCGAGACGTACGTCCAGGAGCGCGCCATCCGGGCCGACGTCGCGCTGGTCCACGCGCACACCGCGGACACGGACGGCAACCTGATCTACCGCTACACGGCCCGGAACTTCAACCCCGTGGTGGCCACCGCCGGCCTGGTGACCATCGCCGAAGCCGAAGTCATCGTGGAGCCCGGCGCACTGGATCCCAACCACATCGTCACCCCGGGCGTGTATGTCCAGCACCTGGTCCAGGCGAGCGGCCGGATTAAGGACATTGAACAGCGCACCGTCCGCTCCCGGGAAGCGGCACCGGTCCCCGCCTGAATGCCGGTACCCGTCAAACCCGGCACGCCCCACTAGCAGCGCGAACGAACACTTAAGCCCTACAAACTTTGAACCCCAAGGAGAAACCCATGGCCTGGACCAGGGATGAAATGGCTGCCATCGCGGCCGAGGAACTGAACGACGGCGACTACGTCAACCTGGGCATCGGCATCCCCACGCTGGTGGCCAACAACCTGCCCGACGGCGTCCGCGTGGTCCTGCAGAGCGAAAACGGCCTGCTCGGCATGGGCCCGTTCCCTTATGAGGGCGACGAAGACGCGGACCTCATCAACGCCGGCAAGCAGACCGTCACGGTCCTGCCCGGCGGCAGCATCTTCGACTCCGCCACATCGTTCGGCATGATCCGCGGCGGCCACGTCAAGGTGGCCATCCTGGGCGCCATGCAGGTCTCCGGCAACGGCGACCTCGCCAACTGGACGATTCCCGGCAAGATGGTCAAGGGCATGGGCGGTGCCATGGACCTCGTGGCCGGCACGCCGCGCGTGGTGGTTCTGACCGAGCACAACGCCAAGGACGGCACGGCCAAGATCGTCACCGAGTGCACCCTGCCGCTCACCGGCCTGCGTTGCGTGGACCGGATCATCAGTGATCTCGCGGTTTTTGACCTTAAAAAAGCGGACGACGACGGCGGGCGGCAGCTCACGCTGACCCGCCTTGCGCCGGGGGTCACCGTGGAGGAAATTCGCGAAAAGACCGAAGCCGCATTCGACGTCCAGCTTGAAACCGCAGGAGTGGCAGCATGAGCCTCAAGGAACAGTTCGGCAAGGATGTCCTGCTCACCGGATGGGGCCACAGCCGGTTCGGCAAACTCACGGACGAAACCCTTGAGTCCCTGATCGTCCAAGTGGCCACCGAGGCAATCATCAACGCCGGGATCGAGCCAGGCCAGATCGATGAGATCTACCTGGGCCAGTTCAACTCCGGCATGATGCCGCTGGCGTTCCCGTCCTCGCTGGCCTTGCAGGTCTCGGACCAGCTGGCCAACGTCGCCGCCACGCGTGTGGAGAACGCCTGCGCCTCCGGGTCGGCCGCGTTCCAGCAGGGCACCAAGTCGCTGCTGGCCGGCACCGCGAAGACCGTGCTGGTGATCGGCGCCGAGAAGATGACCCACGCCGGCGCTGACGTTGTGGGCGCAGCCCTGCTGGGCGCCGACTACGACATGGCCGGCCAGACGTCCACCACCGGCTTCACTGGCCTGTTCGCGGACGTCGCCAAGCACTACGAAAAGCGCTACGGTCACGGCGACGGACAGCTGGGCGACGTGCTGGGCTCCATCGCGGCCAAGAACCACCGCAACGGCGTGGACAACCCCTACGCCCAGCTCCGCAAGGATCTCGGCGAGGACTTCTGCCGCACCGTCTCGGACAAGAACCCCATGGTGGCCGATCCGCTGCGCCGCACCGACTGCTCCCCCGTGTCCGACGGCGCCGCTGCCGTTGTGCTCAGCACGTCGCCAACCGGCGGGGCCACTGCGCCGGTAAGGCTCGCCGGCTTTGGCCAGGCGAACGACTTCTTCCCGGCCGATCGCCGGGACCCCACCGCCTTCGCCGCCACGCGCATGTCCTGGCAGCGCGCGCTGGGGATGGCCGGCGTCGGGCTTGAAGACCTGGACTTCGCTGAGGTCCACGATTGCTTCACCATCGCCGAGCTGCTGATGTACGAGGCCATGGGACTGACCGAACCGGGCCAGGGCGCCCGCGCCGTGCAGGAAGGCTGGGTCTTCAAGGACGGGAAGCTGCCCATCAACGTCTCCGGCGGACTCAAGGCCAAAGGCCACCCCGTGGGTGCAACCGGCGTATCCCAGCACGTCATCGCCGCCATGCAGCTCACTGGGACCGCCGGCGACATGCAGCTCGCCAACCCGAGCCGCGCCGCCGTCCAGAACATGGGCGGTGTAGGCATCGCCAACTACGTCAGCGTCCTCGAGACCACCTAAGAACCAACGCGGGGTCACATTCCGCCCGTGCAGGTGGATTATCGGGCCGTATCTGACCCCGCGTTGGATCTACGGGGCTAGTGTGCCCGGATCAGGTTGGCGATCTCCACGAAACCCAGCCGTTCGGCGTTTTCCAGGGCGGTCCGGCCCTGGGGATCCCGGATGTTGGGGTCCCCGCCGGCGTCGAGGAGCTGCCGGACCACTTCCTGCTGCCTGGGGCCGCCGTTGTTGAGCAGGATGGCCTCCTGCATGGCGGTCCACCCCAGGTTGTTCACATGGTTCACGGGCACTCCAGCGGCCAGGAGGATGCGGACCGTCTCCACGTGGCCGTGCTCGCTGGCGGGAATCAGCGCCGTCCCGCCGTACCGGTTGGTGCTGGCAACGTCCGCGCCGGCCGCCAGCGTCAGCCGGAGCACCTCGTTGAATCCCTCGGCCCCGGCATAGAGGAACGCGGAATCCTGGATGGCGTCCTTGGCGTTCACGTTGCCGCCTCGGCCGATGAGTTCACCCACGAGCGCCACGTTGTTCGCCTTCGCGGCGACGACCAGTTCCTGGTCAAGCAGTGCCTGGGCCTCCCCGTGCAGCGCGGGCGGCGTGGTGGCTGCCGGCGCGGACGGTCCGGACGGTTGCTGGCTGCCGGGGCTGACCAGGACGGACGACGGCGGCGACTCCTGCCGTTGCGGCTCGCCGGGACCCGCCTGGCAGGCGGCCAGGCAAGCTGATACACCGCCCGCCAGAAAGAGGATTGCCGCCGCCCTGCGTGCCCGGCGCCAGGTCCTGAACCGCCTCATGGAGCCGAGCCTACTTGCCTGAGCCGGCAGCTGCAGCGGCGATGGCCTCGGCGCCGGCGGTGGCGCAGGCCTCGTCCAGGTTGCCGTCGGGGGCACCGCCCACGCCGATGCCTGCCACGGACACACCATTGACCTTGAGCGGGACGCCGCCGGGCAGGAACAGGGTGCCGGGGAGGTCCGCGATGCTGGGCCCGTTGCCGTTGATGCGCTTGGCCAGCTCGCTCGTTGGTGCACCGAACGCGGCCGCGGTGTAGGCCTTCTGCTGGGCTGCTTCGATCGTGTGCTCGGCGGCGTTGTCCCCGCGCAGGAGCGCCTGGACGGTGCCGAACCTGTCCACCAGGGCCACGGTTACAAACGGCAGCTTGTCAGCCTGGCATTTCGCAAGGGCTGCCCGGACCGCATCGGCCGAGGCACCCGCGGTGATGCGGTTCTGCGCCACCACGGTCTCCGCCGCCTGCGGGATATCGACGGCGGGTACCACGGCGGGAGCGGCCACCTGGCTGGTCCCGGCGTTGGCTGCAGCGGTCAGCCCTCCCGTCAGCAGCAAAGCTCCTGCGGCAGCAACGGCGGCGGCAATCTTGTTGGACTTCTTCACGGTATTTCTCCTTGGGTTGATGGACTCGCGTTGCCGGACCCAGCTTGATGGGGCCGGCTCACGTTGGCGGGGCTCACGTTGGCGGAATCCATTGGAACGGGCTTCCTCCATCCATCCTGTCCGGCCCCGCAGCGGCAAGCATCGGGCCTTTGGCTGCGCCCTGCTCCCCCGGATGGCCAGCAGCATCAGCCAAAAGGCGGAGAGACCAGCAACGGCGCGGGCAATAGCATGGGATAGGAACGCCCCTGACCTGAACCGGACCCCAATGCCCTCCCCAGCCACTCCCCGTAAAACCCTGACACTCGGATCCCCGCTGACCACCGGACGCGCCCGGCCTCGTGGACCGGCCGCCGCCCCTGGCCGGTTCGGCCGGATCGACACCGCCGTCCACCTTGGCTTTGCTGTCCTGCTCGTCGCTTCGGCCGTCCGCTATGCCATGCGGCACAGCCTGCAGGACAACCTGCTGGTCCTCGGCCTGGCTGGAACGGTGTGCGCGCTCTACGCCGTCATCGCCGCACTTGCCGGGCAGAGACGCCCATGGGCGGTCTGGATGCTCGTGTTTGTAGCCGTCTGGGCAGCCCTTGTCATCGCCGCACCCAGTTTCGCCTGGTGTTCCTTTGCGATCCTCTTCCTGTGCCGGACAGCCTTTAAGGGCGCCGTGGGTTACGTGGCGGCAGGCGCGACGGCGGCCGCCACCGCCGTCGGGCTGTTCCGGCTCAGCGACGGGACAGACCTGGCGATGCTGCTGGGGCCCCTCGCGGTCGGCGTGATGCTGACGCTGGTCTATGACCGAATCGAGCACGACGCCGCGGAGCAGCGCCGTCTCCATGCGGAGGTATCGCTGGCACACGGGCAGCTGGCGGCCAGCGAGCGCCTGGCCGGCACCATCGCCGAACGCGAGCGCGTATCGCGGGAGATCCACGACACCGTGACGCAGGGCCTGGCCAGCAGCCTGCTGCTCCTGGAGGCCGCTGACCGTTCGTGGCCAGGCCAGGCTTCGCGCCAGGAGCTCAAGCAGGCTACGGAACTGTTGCGCCGCAATCTCTCCGAGACGCGCAATCTGGTCCACGAGCTCGCCTCCCCGGGCCTGGACGCATCGCCGCTTCCTGAAGCCCTGCACCAGGCGGCCGCACAGTACGTCCCGCACGCCCGGCTCCTGGTCACCGGCGAACCGAGGGACGTCCCGGCGGACGTCCGGCACGCCCTGCTGCGGGTGGTCCAGAGCGCGGCCGCAAACATCCAGCAGCACGCAAACGCCACCACCACAACCCTGACACTGGGGTTCCTTCCCGGCTCGGTCACCCTTGACATCTACGACGACGGCACGGGCTTTGACCCGTCGGCGGCAGCACCGCCGTCGGACGCCGGAGGCTACGGGCTGCGGGCCATGCGCCAGCGCGTGGAGCAGCTGGGCGGCGTACTCTCGGTGGAAAGTTCCCCCGGCGAAGGGACCATCGTGGCCGCACAGGTGCCGGCCCGGGCGCAGTCAGTCCCACCTGGCCAGCAGATAACACCGGAGGACGCGTGACTACCATCACTGTCCTCCTGGTGGACGACCACCTGGTGGTCCGGAGCGGACTCAAGGCGCTGCTGGGTACGCAGCCTGACTTTGACGTGGTGGCCGAGGCCGCCTCCGGCGAGGAAGCGCTGGAGCTGGTGGAACACCACTCCCCAGCCGTTGTGGTGATGGATCTGGCCATGGGCGCCGGAATGGACGGGATCGAGGCCATCAGGCAGCTGCGGCAGCGCAACAGCCGGCAGGCCATCCTGGTGTTCACCACCTACGATTCCGACGCGGACATCGTCCGGGCGGTCGACGCGGGCGCCATGGGCTACCTCCTCAAGGACGCCGCCCCGGACGAAATCTTCGCCGCCATCCGTGGTGCCGTGCAGGGGAAGAGCGTCATGAGTGCCCCCGTGGCCTCCCGGCTCTTCCAGCAGCTGCGCAATCCCGACGAGGTCCTGACGCCCCGGGAGGCGGAGCTGCTGAGCCTCCTGACCGAGGGGCTCAGCAACCGGGAACTGGGCCAGCGGCTCTTCATCTCCGAGGCCACCGTCAAGACCCATCTGGCGCATATCTACGCCAAGCTCGGGGTGGAGACCCGCGCCGCGGCGATCGCCACGGCCATCCGCCGGGAGGGCATGCGCTAGCCTGCAGCGGTCAATTCCCGTGTACCACTTCTGTAACAGCGGTGACACTTGATGACTGCAGCTATTGCACGCCCACCGCGGAGCCCCTAGGTTTGAGACAGCGGACTACAGACTCCGCGTCTGCCTGCCGTCCGAGCAGGACCAGAAAAGGGTTACAAAGGAAGTTAGCAATGGCAACAGGCACAGTTAAATGGTTCAACGCTGAAAAGGGCTTTGGTTTCATCGCTCCGGACGACGGATCCGCCGATGTTTTCGCGCACTATTCCGCAATCGCCAGCAGCGGCTACCGCTCGCTGGATGAGAACCAGAAAGTCGAATTCGATGTGACCCAGGGCCCCAAGGGCCCGCAGGCAGAGAATATTCGCCCGCTCTAAGGTTCTGATCAACTGCCCTGACCGTGCTGTAAAGCATGGCCAGGGCAGTTTTTTGTTAAGTTCTTTCCCGTGAACTGCTAGACGAAGGCCGATTTTCCGGTAACGGCCCGGCCAACAATCAGCGAATTGATTTCGTAGCTGCCCTCATAGGTATAGAGGATTTCGGCATCACCAAACAGCTTGCCCATTTCAAAGTCCGAACTGATCCCGTTGCCGCCCAGCAGCGACCGTCCCATCGCCACCGATGCGCGGGCCAGCCGGGTGCACGTGGACTTTGCCATGGCCGCCTGCGCCATCTCCAGCTTGCCGTCCGCCTGGATCCGGGCGAGCTGGGCCATCAGCGCCAGTGACGCGGAGGCGTTGCCCAGGATCTCCGCCAGCTGCTGCTGGACCAGCTGGAAGCATGCCAGTTCCTTGCCGAACTGCCTGCGTTCCAGGGAGTAGGAACGGGCGACGTCGAAGGCGGCCAGCTGGATCCCGGCACCTTGCCAGCCAACCCAGGCGCGCGAATCCCGCAGGAGGTCGTTGGCTTTGGAGAAGTCCGTGGCGCCCGGCAGCATGTTGGATGCCGGAATCCTGACGTTGTCCAGCACGATGTCCGCATTCTGCATGATCCGCAGGCCGATCTTGTTGGCAATCTTGGATGCCCGGTAGCCGGCGCGGTCCGTCTCCACAATAAAGCCCTTGATGTGCCCGTCCGCAGCGTCGCGCGCCCACACCAGGGCAAAGTCCGCGATGGTCCCGGAGCCGATCCAGCGCTTCGCGCCGTTGATCACCCACTCGCCGCCCTCCAGCCGGGCGGATGTTTCCAGCCCGCCGGCGATGTCCGAGCCGTGCTCCGGTTCGGTCAGGGCGAAGGCGCCCAGCTGGGTAAAGTTCTTCAGGCCAGGCAGCCACCGCTGCTTCTGTTCCTCGGAACCGAGGGCGTCGATCATCCCCACGATCAGTTCGTTGTGGATCCCCACCAGGGCAGACAGCGAAACGTCCGCCCTGGCCACTTCGACGTACATCAAGCCCTTGAAGAGCTTGGACGTGCCGTCCGTCTGCAGCGTGCCAAGTCCGTGCTTTCCCATCTCCGCCAGCAGCCCGAACGGGAATTCCTCGCGGTTCCAGTAGTCAATGGAGGCCTGCCGCACGGTGGACTGCAGGAACGCCCGGATCTCCAGGTAGCGCTCTCGCTCCGCTGCGGGCAGGAGGTCCACGATGTGCATCAGGTCTGCCTCTGGAAACGGCGGGGCTTCGGTCACAACACGCTCACGTCCTTGTGGCTGCACGCTTCATATCCCTTCGGTCTTCCAAACCCTTGGATGTCCTAGTATATTGCACAGGGATGGATTCTTAGTGATGCGCATCACTGGAGGAAAGGTGTCCCCCATGTCAGTCACCGATGACTTCCGCGAGGCACGCGACCGCCTGCTGGCCCTGCATTCCGACTACCACCAGGCCAGGCGCGAGTTCGTGTGGCCGCGCTTCACGGAATTCAACTTTGCCCTCGACTGGTTCGACCAGATCGCCGCCGATCCTGAGAAGGCCGGCAAACCGGCCCTGGTCATCGTGGAGCAGGACGGATCGGCCACCCGCCGGAGTTTCGCGGACCTGGCCGCCCGTTCCAACCAAGTGGCCACCTGGCTGAGAAGCCAGGGCATGCGCCGCGGGGACCGCATGATCGTTATGCTGGGCAACCAGGTGGAGCTCTGGGAGCTGATGCTGGCCGGCATCAAGCTGGGCATCGTCCTGATCCCCACCACCACCCTGATGGGTCCGGAGGACCTGGCCGAACGCGTGGAGCGCGGCGAGGCGGGCTGGGCCGCCGTCGGACGTGCCAACATCCGCAAGTTTGCCGGCGTCCCCGGCGAATACCGCCTCATCGAAATCGGCGCCGCCGGCGGTTCAGCCGGCACCCCCGGCGCCCTCCAGTACACGGACTCGACGACGGCGGCGGTCACCTTCACAGCCGACGCCCCCACCCAGGCGGACGAGACGCTGCTGCTGTATTTCACCTCCGGAACCACGTCGAAGGCCAAGCTGGTGGAGCACACCCACACGTCGTACCCGGTGGGGCACCTCTCCACGATGTACTGGATCGGCCTGGAACCCGGCGACGTGCACCTGAACGTGGCATCGCCGGGCTGGGGCAAACACGCGTGGTCCAATTTCTTCGCGCCGTGGATCGCGGAGGCGTGCGTTTTCGTCTACAACTATGAACGGTTCGACGCCCGTGCCCTGATGAAGCAGATGGACCGGGAGCACGTCACCAGCTTCTGCGCCCCGCCCACGGTCTGGCGGATGCTCATCCAGGCGGACCTGAAAGTGCTGAAGACCCCGCCCACCAAGGTGGTCTCCGCGGGCGAACCGCTGAACGCCGAAGTGATCGAACAGGTCCAGCGCGCCTGGGGCCAGACCATCAGGGACGGCTTTGGCCAGACAGAAACCACGGTCCAGGTGGCCAACACGCCCAGCCAGCCGGTCACCATCGGCGCCATGGGGCGGCCGCTTCCCGGCTACGACGTGGTGCTGGTGGATCCGAACACGGGGGAAGAAGCCGAAGACGGCGAGCTGTGCCTCCGCCTGGACCCCCGGCCGGTGGGGCTGATGAAGGGCTACTACGGGGACGCGGAACGGACCGCCGAGGCTTTCCGCGGCGGCTATTACCACACGGGCGACATGGCCAGCCGGGACAAACACGGTGTCATCACCTACGTGGGCCGCGACGACGACGTCTTCAAATCCTCCGACTACCGGCTCTCGCCGTTCGAACTGGAGAGCGTGCTGCTGGAACACCCCGCCGTGGCCGAGGCGGCGGTGGTTCCGTCGCCGGATGCGGTCAAGCTTTCGGTCCCCAAGGCCTATGTTGTGCTGGTGTCCGGGCTGGAGCCGGGGCCGGAGCTGGCCGAGGACATCCTGCGGTACTGCCGCGAACACCTGGCGCCGTTCAAACGGATCCGGCGGCTGGAATTCGCGGCGCTGCCCAAGACCATCTCGGGCAAAATCCGCCGTGTGGAGTTGCGGCACAATGAGGTGCTCCGGCATGGCGGGGGCGCGCACCCGGACGGCTTCGGTGTGGAGTACTCCGAGGCGGATTTCCCGGGGCTGAAGGGCTGAGGATGGCCGCGCCACTGCCCCGGGACCCCATCGCGGACGCCCAACGGAACTGGGAGGAGCACGGCTGGGCCGATGTCGCCGCCCCCATGGCTGCGATCACCGCGATCATGCGCACGCAGCAGATCCTGCTGGCCCGGATCGAGGGCGCCCTGAAACCGTTCGGGCTGACCTTCGCCCGCTACGAACTGCTCGCGCTCCTCAGCTTCGCCCGCAGCGGCGCGCTGCCCATGAACAAGGCGAGCGCCCTGCTCCAGGTCCATCCCACCTCGGTGACGAACGCCGTCGACCGTTTGGAAGGCTCGGGACTGGTGACCCGTTCGCCGCATCCCACGGACGGCCGCACCACCCTGATCGAGCTCACCGCGGAGGGGCGGATCGTTGCCAAACGGGCGACGGCGGTGCTCAACACCGAGGTGTTTGGCCAGTCGGGGTTCGACGCCGCCGATGTTGACCAGCTGATCCGCATCCTGGGTACTTTCCGCCGGAACGCCGGGGACTTTGCGGACTAGCGGCGTCCCTTAGCGTTTGGCAGCCCAACGGGTCTAGGAGCGCGGCTTGGCTCTGACGTGCATGCGTTCGCCCTGGGTTCCGAAGAGGCTCAGGAACTCCACCGCTTCGGTGTCCGCCCGGCCGAACCAGTGGGGCACCCGGGTATCAAATTCGGCCGCTTCGCCGGGCCCCATCACCAGGTCCTGGCCGCCCAGGACCATCCTGAGTTTGCCGTTGAGCACATACAGCCATTCGTACCCCTCGTGGACCTGGGGGTCCGGCTGATCCGGCGCGCCGGCCGGCAGGATGTGCTTGTAGGCCTGGATCCCGCCGGGCCGCCTCGTCAACGGGATGATGGTCATGCCGCGGCGGACCATGGGGCGCAGGTGCAGGCGGGGATCGCCCGTGGCGGGAGCCCCCACCAGCTCGTCCAGCGGGACCCGGTGCGCTTTGGCCAGCGGCAGCAGCAGCTCCAGATTGGGGCGGCGCTGCCCGGATTCCAGCCGTGAAAGTGTGCTGACCGAAATCCCGGTGGCCTCGGCCAGGGCCGCCAGGGTGGTGTTGCTGTTGAGGCGGAGGGCCCTGAGCCGCGGCCCCACCGCTGCCAGCACGCCGTCGAATTCTTCATCCATGTGCCAAGTTTGCCATTCCAGCAACTTTTCTTGCCGCCCCGAGCAGGTGCCGCGGAGCATGGAGGCATGAGAACAGACAATTACAACACGCACGACGTCCTGGTCATCGGTGGAGGGGCCGCCGGCCTGAGTGCCGCGCAAATGTTGGGCCGGTCGCGCCGTTCCGTAGTGGTGGTTGATAGCGGCGAACCCCGCAACGCCCCCGCCCAGGGGGTCCACGGATTCCTGTCCCGCGATGGTGTCAGCCCCGCCGAGCTCCTGAGGATCGGGCGTGCCGAAGCCGAGCACTACGGCGCACGGATAGTGGAGGGTGAGGCTGTTGCCGCTGCGGGCAATGCGGCCGACGGTTTTTCCGTGACACTGGCGGACGGCAGCGTGATCCGAGGGCGCCGCCTGCTGATCACCACCGGGCTGGTGGACGAATTGCCGGGGATTGCCGGGCTCCGCGAGCGCTGGGGCAGGGATGTGCTGCACTGCCCGTTCTGCCACGGCTGGGAGGTGCAGGACCAGGCCATCGGCATCCTGGGCAACGGGCCTTGGTCCGTGCACCAGGCCCTGCTCTTCCGGCAGTGGAGCGGCAACATCACCCTGTTCCTGAACGACCTGACCCTGCCCACCGACGACGAGCTGGAGCAGCTGGCCGCCCGGGGCATCAGGGTGGTGGCGGGCGCCGTTGAATCATTGCGGGTGGGGCAGGACGTCCTGCGCGGTGTCGCCTTGGCCGGCGGACCCGAGATCGCCGTGGACGCGGTAGTGGTGGGACCCCAGGTGCGCGCACGGCTGGGCGCCTTCGCCGGGCTTGGCCTCGAGCCGGCACCGCATCCGATGGGGATAGGGGACGTCCTGGAGACCGATGCCGACGGCGCCACCGCTGTCCCCGGGGTGTGGGCGGCGGGCAACGTGACGGACATGCGTGCGCAGGTTCTGGCCTCCGCGGCGGCTGGTGCGTGGACCGCCGTCGTGATCAACAACCATCTGATGGCGGAGGAACTGGCCGCAGACGTTGCCGCCCACCGGGAAGCCCTGTCGGTTGCCCGGTAATTACCGGTCAGCGGTGGGTGAACTCGGGCTGCCGTTTTTCCGTAAAGGCGGCCATGCCTTCCTTCTGGTCCTCGCTGGCAAAGAGGGAGTGGAAGATCCGGCGTTCGAACAGGACACCCTGGGCGAGTCCGGTTTCAAAGGCCGCGTTGACGGCTTCCTTCGCAAGCATGGCCACGGGCTTGGACTTGGACGCGATGACCTCCGCAGCCTTCAGCGCCTCCTCCACCACATTCTCCGCGGGCACCACACGCGAGACGAGTCCCGAGCGTTCGGCCTCCTCGGCACCGATGAAGCGCCCGGTGAGGATCATGTCCATGGCCTTGGCCTTGCCCACGGCGCGCGTGAGCCGCTGCGAACCGCCCATGCCCGGCAGCACACCGAGGTTGATCTCCGGCTGGCCGAACTTGGCGTTGTCCCCGGCGATGATGAAATCGCACATCATGGCCAGCTCGCAGCCGCCGCCCAGGGCGAAGCCGGACACGGCAGCGATGACAGGGATCCGCAGCCGGGTGAAGTCCTCCCAGCCCCGGAACCAGTCGGCGGCGTACATGTCCATGTAGCCCTGCGAGGCCATTTCCTTGATGTCGGCACCCGCGGCGAACGCCTTGGCCGAGCCGGTGATCACCACCGCGCCCACGCCGGGGTCTTCGTCCATGGCCGTGACGGCTGCCACGAGCTGGTCCATGGTGGCCTTGTCCAGGGCGTTGAGCGCCTCCGGCCGGTTGAGCGTGACCAGCCCTACCCGGCCGCGCCGCTCCACCAGGATGTTCGTGTACTCCGTCATGCCTGACCTTTCAGCTGTTTTTGCGTGTTGCCGGTGCTGCAGAGCTGCCAGCGCTGCAGGTGCTGCTAGTGCTGTGATTTGTCGCGGATATCGGTGATGATTCCGGAGAAGTCCCGGCCGGCTCCGCCTTCAGCGGCAAACGTATCGTAGATTTCCGAGGCGAGCGGTCCCAGCCGGGCCGCCACCCCGGTACTTTCCAGCGCATTCAGCGCCAGCCGCAGGTCCTTCGCCATCAGCGCCCCCGCGAAGCCCGGCTGGTAGTCGCGGTTGGCGGGGCTGGTGGGGACCGGTCCGGGCACGGGGCAGTTGGTGGTCAGGGCCCAGCATTGCCCGGAGGCGTTGGAGGCGACGTCGAACAGCGCCTGGTGCGTCAGGCCCAGCTTCTCGCCCAGCACAAAGGCTTCGCTGACCGCGATCATGGAGACCCCCAGGATGAGGTTGTTACAGATCTTCGCGGCCTGGCCGCCGCCGTGCCCGCCGCAGTGGACCACCCGTTTTCCCATCACCTCAAGCAGCGGCCGGACCGCCTCGAAGTCCTCTGTTTCGCCGCCCACCATAAAGGTCAGCGTGCCGGCTTCCGCACCCACCACACCGCCGGAGACCGGGGCGTCCACGGCACGGTGGCCGGCCGCAATGGCGAGCGCGGAGGCTTCCCGCGCCTCGTCAACGTTGATGGTGGAGCAGTCCAGGAACATGGTCCCCGGCGTGGCCTCGGCCAGCAGGCCCGGCTGTCCCTCCGCGCCGCGGTAAGCGTCCAGCACGTGCTGTCCGCTGGGGAACATGGTCAGCACCACGTCGGCACCGGCGATGGCGTCCAGCGGGCTGGCCACCGTGGGGACGCCGTGTGTTTGGGCGGCTTCCAAGGCGGCGGGGACCACGTCGAAGCCCGCCACGGTGTAGCCGGCACGGACCAGGTTCACTGCCATGGGCCCACCCATGTGGCCCAGGCCCAGGAAAGCGACGGTGGTTTGTTCAGGCATTGTCCGGCTCCTTTGTGTGCAGGTTGAGTTCCCGGTCCCCCAGCGGCGCGAAGAACCGTTCTACGTCTGCCGCGTGCACCTCGTGCAGCGTGGCCGGCTTCCAGTGCGGATCGCGGTCCTTGTCCACCACCTGTGCCCGGATCCCTTCGCGGAAGTCGGGCGCCACCAGGAACCGAAGCCCCACGCGGTACTCCTGCGCCAGCGCCTCGTCCAACGTCAGTCCCTTGGCCCGGCGGAGGGACTCCAGGGCCACCTTCACAGCCGTAGGCGACTTCGCCTCGATGGTGCCGGCAGCCTCCGCCGCTACGGCCGCAGGCTCCCCGCCCGACGCGCCGGCCGAGACCTCATCCAGCGTCCGCAGCCGCCGGACAATGTCCTCCACATCATCGCTGGCATAGGAGGCATCGATCCAGTCGCGCTGCGCCTCCAGCCCGGAGGGCGGCGGGCTCTGGGCAAAACGTACGACGGCGGCTTCCGCACTTTCGTGTTCGAGCGCGGCCGCCAGCTCCGGCAGGCTCCCCGACGGGACAAAGTGGTCCGCGAGGCCCAGGAACAGCGCATCCGCCCCGGTCAGGTGGGCTCCGGTCAGCGCGGCATGGGTGCCGGTCTCCCCGGGTGACCTCGCCAGCAGCCAGGTCCCGCCGACGTCGGGCACAAACCCGATGGTGGTCTCCGGCATTCCCGTCCGGGTCCGTTCGGTGACCACCCGCACGGAGCCGTGCGCGGAGATTCCCACGCCGCCGCCCAGCACCAGGCCGTCCATAAAGGCCACATAGGGCTTGGGGTAGGCGGCAATCAGGGCGTTCAGCCGGTATTCGTTCTGCCAGAAGTCAGCAGTTTCCGCACCGCCGCCGAGGATGTCCCGGTAGATCGCAACAATGTCGCCCCCGGCGCAGAGGCCACGCTCACCGGCGCCGCGCACCAGGACGGTGGCCACGCCGTCGTCGTCCGCCCAGGCGGTGAGCTGCGCCAGCATGGCGTCCACCATGCCGGCGTTCAGGGCGTTGACGGCCTTGGGCCGGTTGAGCGTGATGACGCCCAGGTGTCCGCGCTTCTCGAACAGAACCTCCGTCATCAGCTGCCTTCCGGCATGATGAAGCTGGCGCCCTGGCGGATCCCGGACGGCCAGCGCGTGGTGACCGTTTTGGTCTTGGTGTAGAAACGGAACGCATCGGCGCCGTGCTGGTTCAGGTCGCCGAAGCCGGACGCTTTCCAGCCGCCAAACGTGTAGTACGCAATCGGAACCGGAATGGGGACGTTGATGCCCACCATGCCCACCTCCACCCGGCTGGCGAAGTCCCGGGCGGCGTCGCCGTCGCGGGTGAAGATGGCCACGCCGTTGCCGAATTCGTGCTCGGAGCACAGCCGGAGGGCTTCGTCGTAATCGGCGGCGCGGAGCACGCTGAGGACGGGGCCGAAGATTTCCTCCTGGTAGATCTTCATGTCTTTGGTGACGTGGTCGAAGAGCGTGGGGCCTACCCAGAAGCCGTCGTTATAGCCTTCCACCGTGAGGCCGCGCCCGTCGGCCAGCAGGGTGGCACCCTCGTCCACGCCGGACTGGATGTAGCCCTCGATCCGTTCCTTGGCACTCGCCGCCACCACGGGCCCGAAGTCCGAGTCCTTGTCCAGGCTGTGGCCCACCCGCAGGTGCTTCACGCGCTCTGTCAGCTTGGATACCAATGCGTCCGCAGTTTTCTCCCCCACCGGGACGGCCACGGAAATGGCCATGCAGCGCTCGCCCGCGGAACCGAATCCGGCGCCGATCAGGGCATCGGCGGCCATGTCCAGATCCGCGTCCGGCATGATCACCATGTGGTTCTTGGCCCCGCCAAAGCACTGGGCGCGCTTTCCGTGGGCGGCCGCGGTGGCGTAGATGTACCGGGCGATGGGCGTTGAACCCACAAAGCCGATGGCCTTCACGCGGGGATCTTCCAGCAGCGCGTCAACGGCTTCCTTATCCCCGTTGACCACGTTGAACACACCGTCCGGCAACCCGGCCTCGGTGAACAGTTCGGCCAGGCGCAGCGGAACCGAGGGGTCCCGCTCGGAGGGCTTGAGGATGAAGGCGTTGCCGGCGGCGAGGGCCGGGCCGGACTTCCACAGGGGGATCATGGCCGGGAAATTGAACGGGGTGATGCCCGCGACCACCCCGAGTGGCTGGCGCAGCGAGTGGACGTCGATGCCTGCACCGGCGTCGTCGGAGAACTCGCCTTTGAGCAGGTGGGGGGCGCCCGCCGCGAACTCCACCACTTCAATGCCGCGCTGGATATCGCCCTTGGAATCGGCGAAGGTCTTCCCGTGTTCGGAGGAGAGCAGCGTGGCCAGTTCGTCCATATTCTCGTTGACGAGGTCAACAAACTTCAGCAGGATCCGGCCGCGGCGCTGCGGGTTCATGGCACCCCACTGGACCTGCGCCTTCTCGGCGGCGGCCACCACGTTCCGGACCTCCTCCCCGCTGGCCAGGGGCAGGCGCGCCTGCACTTGGCCCGTGCAGGGGTCAAAAACGTCACTGAAGCGGCCGGAGGTCCCGGTCACCCGCTGGCCGTCTACGTAATGGGATAGTTCGCGCACCATGATGGAATGCTCCTTCGCATGTGATCCAGGTCATCTCTGCAAGCGAATATACTCGGACTTCCTACTAAATTCCAGACTGCCCCAAAACCCTCGTGGCACACGCTGCCGCCGTGGCCGGTATTGGTTGCGGCACACCGTCCCGGGCCACTTTGACGTCGATCTGGACCCTCGAAACGCGATTCGACGGCGTGTCCGCGCCATAGTGCCCCGTCTTCGCAGGCACGTTCCGGCCACGGCAACGCCTCCGGGCAACAAGTTCGGTAAGTTAGGGACTGTGAAGATTGCTACCTGGAATGTGAACTCCCTCCGTGCCCGCGCCGACCGTGTGGAGGCCTGGCTGCAGCGCAGCGATTGCGACGTCCTGGCCATCCAGGAGACCAAATGCAAGGACGAAAACTTCCCCTGGGAACTGTTCGAACGCATGGGCTATGAGGTGGCCCACTTCGGTGTGAACCAGTGGAACGGCGTGGCCATCGCATCCCGGGTAGGCCTGGAAGACGTCGAGCGCACCTTTCTGGACCAGCCTCCGTTCGGGAAAGAAGGCAAGGACCCCGTCCAGGAAGCCCGCGCCATGGCCGCGACCTGCGGCGGCGTCCGGGTCTGGAGCCTCTACGTGCCCAACGGCCGCTCCCTGGACGACGAACACATGCCGTACAAGATCAAGTGGCTTGAATCCCTGAAGACCCACGCCCAGGGCCTGGTGACCGCCGACCCGACAGCTCAGGTAGCCCTCATGGGCGACTGGAACATTGCGCCGTTCGACGAGGACGTCTGGGACATCGACCTTTTCGTCAATAACAGGTACACCCATGTCAGCCCGCCGGAACGCGCTGCGTTCCACGCCTTTGAAGAGGCCGGATTCAAGGACGTGGCACGCGAGTACACGCCCGGTCCCGGCGTGTACACGTACTGGGATTACACCCAGCTGCGCTTCCCCAAGAAGGAGGGCATGCGCATTGACTTTGTCCTTGGCTCCCCCGCGTTGGCGGCCCGCGTCACGGGCGCGTCGATCGACCGCGAGGAACGCAAGGGCAAGGGCGCCTCGGACCACGCCCCCGTTCTGGTGGAACTGGCTGACTGATGGCTGCGGCCGGGGCCCAGGAAGGGAGACTGTAATGACGGGAAACCTCTACCGGGGTCAGGCCGGGCTGCCGTTCTCCTCCACCCTGCGCGTCTACGAACCGCTGGAAGCCTTCCCGGAAGGACAGCGGGAGGCCATCAGGACCGCCGGTGCCCGTACAGCCTCGCGGGCCGCCGTCGAAAACGCCGAACTGCTGGCCTCGCTGGGCCGGATCACCCGCTCCGGCGGGGACCCCTTCCCCACCGGGCGGACGGACCTGGTCCGGGTCACCAGCATTCCCGGTGTACCCCCCGGGCGGACCCCGCAGCCAGGAACGTCCGACGCCGGTGCTGCCGCTGGCCCGGGTGACGCTGCCGAGCCAGGCTTGGGTACCGGGACAGGCACCGGTTCCGGCCTTGGGCCTGACGCAGGGGTCGACAGTGGGCGTGACGCTGGGTCCGGGCGCGTCCTGCTGTACTGCCCCAGCCAGCTGGTCCTGCGGGCCGGCCTCGCAGCCAATGCCCTCATGGAAGGCATCCACGGCCCGCTGGCCGAAATGCTGATTCCGGAAGAGCAGCGGGACAAGCACCAGGAACGCATTGACCAGGTCAAAGCCCGTGACGGCGCCATCCGTGTGCATACCCGCGCCTCCACGTGGGGCATCCCCTTCAGCTGGTTCTCACTTTTTATGGAAGGCGACCACAAGGACGTGGTGGAATCGGGCGGGCGCATCCTCACCGTCAGGGTGTGGGCTCCCATCACCGAAGCCATGGAGCGGGCACGGTACGCCGTGGCCCACCTGGCGCTGGCGGCCCCGGACCTGGACATGCTGGACGACCTCGCGCAGCTGACCGAATGGCTGGAGCTGTTCCACGTCAATTCCATGGTGGAACTCGACTACGGCGCCGTGGCGGACAAGGTGTACCCGGACGAGTCGCCCATGGACATCCGGCTGGGCATCGAATGCCTGGCGGAGGGCGACATGACGGGCGCCGCGGCGGCCTACCGCAGGCTGGCTTCCCGCTGGATTCCCATCCGGCAGCTCGCCCGCGCATCCTGAACCCGGCGTCCTGAACCCGGCGTCCTAGCCGCGGCATCCCGGCCCATGCCACGCCGCGACGCCTCAGGAAGGAGGCGGCGCCGTCGTACGCCTGATGATGAGCTGGTGGGGCGCGACGGCGGATCGGACCGCCCCGACCGTGCCGTCCAGTTCGTCGATGAGCATCTTGGTAGCCAGCTCGGCCTGTTCGTCGGGACGTTGTCCCACGGTGGTCAGGCCCATCGCGTCGGCGAAATCGTGGTCATCGATCCCCACCACCGAGAGGTCCTCAGGGACCCGTACGCCCACGCGTGCTGCTTCGAAGATGACTCCCATGGCCATTTCGTCGGAGGCGCAAAAGATGGCGGTCGGCTTCGGGCCGGGCTGGGCCCAGAGGCGCCGGAATGCCTCTTGGCCGCTGCGGACCGTGAAATCGCCCCATTCGTCCCACTCGGGGCGGGTGGGCAGCCCCGCTCCTGCCATAACGTCCTTGAAAGCCAGGATCCGCACGCGGGGAACGTCGAAGTTAAGGTCCGTTTCGTCGTCGCCGTGCAGGAGGGCAATGTCCCGGTGGCCGAGGTCGATCAGGTGCCGTACGGCGGTGGACGCTGCGGCGTAGTCGTCGATGCCGACGTACGCGCATTCTTCCACGTGGCCGCCCACCACGATCAGCGGTATATCAATCTTTTGGAGATGGTCCAGTTCCTCATGGCTGAGCGCCATACAAAGGACAAGCAGGGCGTCAATCTGTTTGTAAACCATGGTCTTGCTGAACAGGCGTTCCCGGTTGCTGCCGTGTCCGCCCAGGTTGAAGAGGGAAAGATTGTAGTGGCGGGCGTGAAGTTCTCGGTCCGCGCCCTCGATGGCCTTGGAGAAGAACCAGCGGCTCACGAACGGTGCCAGGACGCCAATGGTCTTGGTGCGGCCGGTGGCCAAACCTGACGCCGACGACGACGCCACATAACCCAAAGCACCCGCCACCTCGAGGATCTTCTCCCTGGTGGCGGGCGAAACCCTGGGAAGCCCGCGCACGGCCCGGGAAACGGTGGCGGTGGAGACGCCCGCCGCTGCTGCCACGTCCTCAATGCTGACGCCGCTGTGGCCACCCCGTTGAGACCTCTCAGCCATGCGTGCCACCGTTTCCCCTCATGGGTTCAAACCTAATTTCCGCTATGCAGTTGCCCCCAAGCCATGCTAGGTTGCGGGCCGCCCGACGTCACAGTGTTACCTGCCTGCCTCCCCTTGCGTGCGGTCAGCCCTTGAGGCCGCCGGCCAGGAGGCCACGGACAAAGTAGCGCTGCAGGCCGAAGAACACAGCCAGCGGCACAATGATCGACACGAACGCGGCCGCAGGGTTCAGGTAGTCCCTGTTGCCACGGGTACCCGAGATCTCAGCGAGCCGTTGGGTGATGGGCGCTACGTCCGCTGTTCCACCGGAGAACACCAGGGCCACGAGCAGGTCATTCCAGACCCACAGGAACTGGAAGATGGCCAGCGACGCCAAAGCCGGCACCGACAACGGCAGGATGATCCGCCAGAAAATGGTGGTGTGGCCCGCCCCGTCCACCTTCGCGGCCTCGATGACTTCGCCCGGGATCTCCGAGATGAAGTTATGCAGCAGGAAGATACCCAACGGGAGCCCGAACATCGTGTGGGCGATCCAGAGCTGGGTATAGGACCCCGGCGGAATCTGAAGCACCTGGGTGAACAGCGTCAGCAGCGGAATGAGGGCCATCTGCAGCGGGATGATCTGCAGCGCGAACACAATGATGAACGCCCATTCGCGCCCCCTGAAGTTGCCCCATGCGAACATGTAGGCCGCCATGGAAGCGAGCACCAGGACAAAGACGGTTACCGGGATAACGATCGCCAGGGAGTTAACGAAGTATTGCGAAAGGTTTGCCGACTGCGATCCCGCCGCTGCCGTGACGTCGACGTAATTCTTGAAGGTGAAATCCCAGTCCGTAAAAAAGTTCCACCAGCCATCCGAACGCGGGCCCACCTGCTTGGCCGCCGGACGGATCGAGGACACCAGCAGACCGAACGTGGGCACTGTCCAGATCGTCGCAATGATCACGGCGGCCGCGGTGGCCCATCGTGAGGTCAGCTTGGTCTTGACCCGCCGCATGATCGGCTCGGACTCCTCCGGCGTCGCGGGACGGCCCTTGTCTTTGCGTGACTGGGTCCGGGAAGTGTTGGCCGCCTCATCCGGCGCTGGCATGACGGTCATCGGATTTCCCTTTGCTGACGGAGTACGCGGGCGTTGTAGACCACGATTGGCAGGACGAGGAGGAACAGGATGAGGGCAAGTGCTGCGCCCCTGCCCGGTTCGCCGGCGCGGAAGGCCTGCGTATACATCTCGTTGGCGACCACTGAGGTGTCGTAGTTGCCCGCCGTCATGGTGCGGACAATGTCGAAGACCTTGAGCGTCGCGATGGTGATCGTTGTCAGCACCACCACCAAGGCCCCCCGAATGCCTGGAACGGTCACGTTTCGGAACTGCTCCCAGGCATTGGCGCCATCGAGGCGCGCTGCCTCAACCAGTTCCATCGGAACGCCCTTGATGGCAGCAGAGAGGATCACCATGGCAAAGCCTGTTTGGATCCAAACCATCACGATGATGAGGAAGATAGTGTTTTCCGGGGCATCCAGGAGGAACTGCTTGGGATCCATTCCCAGCATGACGCGCACGGCGTTGATAACGCCTGTTTGTTCGATGCCGGGGCCGCGGTAGTCGTAGACGAGCTTCCAGATAATACCGGCGCCCACGAATGAGATGGCCATTGGCATAAAGACCAGGGCCTTAAGCACTTTTTCGCCACGGGCCTTGTCAATGAATACAGCGTAAGCGAGGCCGAAACCGGTGGAGAGGAACGGTACCAGCACCGTCCAAATAACGGTGTTGCGCAGCGTCACCAGCGCCTCGGGCTGCGTGAACATCCAGACGAAGTTATCGACTCCGTTTGGTTGTCCGGAGGCATTCGTGAATGCCAGGATCGACGTCTGCACGGCTGGATACACCAGGCCGACCAGCATCAGGATTGCCGCCGGCGCCAAAAAGCCAGCGATCGTCAGTTTGTCTTTAACTGATTTGGGAGCCCTGTCCACAATCAGCATAATCAGCCCAATTAGCGCGGCAAAAACCGCCAAAGCGATAAAAACTTGAAGAAACTTTCCTCCAAGAAACTCCATTGCCCAACCTCCGTGGTGTGCGTGGATCAATTCGTTCGGGATCGACACCGCGCCCTTGGGACTTTAAGTCCCAAGGGCGCGGTGCGAAGGAGGTCAGCTCTTGGGCCAGCTGCCTTCGATGCTGTCGGCAACCTGCTGGGCAGGGGTGCCATTGATCCAGGCGACAATGCCCTTCCAGAAGGAGTTCGAGCCTACTGCGCCCGGCATCAGGTCAGAGCCGTCGAAGCGGAAGACCGTCTTGGGATCCTGCAGCAGGGCGATCGACTGCTTGTCGAGTTCCGTCTGGGCGCTGGCCGGGTCCAGTCCCTTGTTGGCGCTGATCGCCCCACCGAGCTTGACGCGGTTGTTCGCGAAGTCGGCACTGGCCATGTAGGTCAGGAAAGCCTGGACCTCCGGGGTGTCCTTGTAAGCGCCCACCATCTCGCCGCCGCCGGTGATGGCTTGGCCCTTGCTGGCGTCAATGGGCGGTGCCATGAAGGCCCACACATCGCCGTCAGGGGCAACAGCGGTGCCTTCCGGCCAGTTGGCTGCCTGGAAGTTGGCCTGGTGGTGCATGGCGCACTGGCCATCCAGGACAGGCTGGCCTGCCTGAGCGAAGCCCGTGGTCAGGATTGAACGAACGTCGCCAAATCCGCCGTTGACATACTTGGAGTCAAGGAGGATCTCGCCGGTCTTGTTAAACGCATCCACGATCTTGGGATCATTGAATGGAATGGCGTGCGTGACCCACTGGTCATAGACTTCGGGGCCCTGGGCGCGAAGGACTACGTCCTCCACCCAGTCAGTGCCCGGCCAGCCGGTGGCCTCGCCGGACTCAAAGCCCGCACACCACGGTTTCATGGCGCCGTCATCTGCGATCTTCTTGGATAGCGTCATCATCTCATCCCAGGTCTTGGGAACTTGCCAGCCCTTGTCCTTGAACGTCTTCGGGGCGTACCAGATGTAGCCCTTGACGTTTGCCAGCATCGGCGCGGTGTAGAAAACGCCATCAACCGTGCCGTACTTCTTCCAGTCAACGGACCAGTTCTTGTCCACCAGGTCCGAGACCGCCTTGGGCGCCGGCTTCAGGTTCCCGGCCTTGGCCTGATCGGCCATAAGTCCCGGCTGGGGGAAGATCGCGACGTCCGGGGCGTTTCCGGCCTTCGCCCTGACGCCGATCTGGGTCTCGAATTCCTTGCTGCCCTCGTACTTGATGGTGGCTCCGGTGCAGTCCTCAAAGGGCTTGAACGCGGTTTCCAGGTTCGTGGCTTCCGTGTCCACGATGGTGGAGTAGACGGAGACGGTCTTCCCGTCGAGCTTGCCGTAGCTCGAGTAGGCGGAGCAATCGCTAGTGGTGGTGGTGCCGCCCCCGCCGCCGGAACTGCATGCAGCCAGTGACAGGGCCAGAATTCCGGTGGCAGCAACCGGAAGCAGGTATTTGCGGTTTTTCATGCTGAGGACTCCTCGGTGAGTTACAGAACTTCAACAGGTGAGACTAAGGTGACCGACATCTTCACGTGGTATGAATCACACACTAATCAGGCCCCGGCAAGGAATGCAAGCGTTTACACGCGGTTGTGTCCGAAAGGATATCTTGGCCCTGTCAACAGGAGTTTGGACGCTTCAGTGATGTTTCCGGGACCGTGAGACGGCTTCGACATGCGACTATGCCCACAAAGGGCACACAAGAGAAGGGCGCCGCGCTCCCCGGGGAGCGCGGCGCCCTTTAGGCATCGTGGGGCATACCCATGGTTGGGCCTACTTGCCGCCCTTGAACAGACCGGCGATCTTCGCCCCGAAGCCCTTCACGTTCTCGGTCACGCTGCCTGCCAGTTCCTTGGCGTTTTCAGCAACATTGCCAGCGAGTTCCTTGGCATTCTCAGCCACGTCGCCGTCGAGGAACTCCTTGACGTTTTCTGCAGCTTCGCCCGCGAATTCCTTCACGTTCTCCACAGCGTCGCCAGCGAATTCCTTGGCCTTTTCTGCCGCGCCTTCGTTTACCGCTCCGCTGCCAGTTACTTGCTCGCTCATGGTGTTCCCCTTGATTCCCCGGATATTCGATCCGGACAGTGGTGGTGGCCCGTTGCCAGGCGATGTCCGCCGGCATCGGCACGAACAGATGTCCCCCGGATCACACTAACGGACACGCTCAGCCCGGCTGAACCGTGTCCTGGCCCCGGCACCAATGTGAATCAGAACGGGTGTCTGTTTTCCCACCACTTGGTCCAAGGCGTCCACCAGGGCGGAGACCTCGGCCGCAAGGAGATGCGGCGCCACGCCCTGGCGCGGCTGGAGCCGGATTTTCAGGGCAGGACTGCCCTGGACATCGTATGTTGCCACCGTCGCACCCGCCAGATCGGGCCGTTCAGCCAAGGCGTGCTTCAACGCCTGTTCCGCTACTCCACCGCTGATCCGGACATCCCCGGCTACTGTCCCGGGATCGTACTCGGCCACCAGCAAATTGGTCCGGCCTTTGCCCTGCTGCGCGATCCAGGCGACCATCAGGCCGATCAGAACCACCAGTGCAAGCGCCATCACAATCCAGAGCCAGCTTTCCGGACGTCCCGGAAAGCGGGTATTGTCGAAGGCCTGGTTAACGCTGCGCCAGGCCGATCCGGACCAGCCATGCCACCAGGTTCCCACGGGCGGAACCGTGGCCAGCAGGACGAGCAGGATGCCCACGGCGAGCAGCTTGAGTCCGAGGATGCCCAGCAGGATCCTGTTCAGGAGCGAGGGTGTGGCCGTCATGCTCCAATCACTCCTACGGTGGAAATGTTGACGCGGACGTCAGGCAGCGGGACCAGTGACATCCCGCTGAGTTCGTCCTGGACCGCGGCCAGCACTGCCGCTTCGGCCACGGGAACCCCTGAGGTGGGGCGCACGTTAACGATGATCTGCCGCCGGGACACCACCACCATGACCTGTTCCGGGGTGACATTGGCGGCGAGCCGGGCGCTGCGCGCCAGGGCGGAGGCGATGACCTCGTCATCGACCACCACTGCGGACGAAGCTCCGGTGCCGCTCAGCACGTGCCGGGCGCGTCTTCCCGGCAGGATCGCGTTGAGCAGGAAAAACAGTCCCACCATCGCTACCACGGCGCCGCTGGCACCGAGCAGCAACGGCGGGATACCCGCCGGAAGTGCCACGATGCGCTCCGCCGCCAACTGTGGTTCGATCAGCCAAGCCGGCTGTCCGATGGCGTGCACGGCCGCTTCGAGAAGACCGTAGCCGGCCAGTCCCATTACCAGGACGGCCGCCACTGTTGCCACCGCTGCCCGGGTGGAATGGGTTTCCCGGTAAAGGACCCTGCGCATGTCAGGTTGCGGTTGGGCCCGGGCGCGGCTTGTTGGCCTCGAATCCGCCAGGTCCCCGTCCACTGTTCCGCGGCTCACTGGACCCTGCCTCCCTCGATCGGCTTAACGCCGCTGATACGGATATCCACCCTGCTCAGACGGGCACCGCTGAGGGCCGTGACCGTCGAAAGGATCCTGGCTTTGGCATCAACCGTCCGGTCCCAAATGGAACCGCCGAATGCGGCGACCCGGCCTGCGTCCCTGAGCACGGTGGCCAGCGGGGGGATCCTGATAGGTGACACCAGCGACAAAGCCAGCAGGCCGTCGTCGTCCGTCCAGTCCGCCCGGACATCATGGGGATCCACACCGAGGGCTTCCGCGGCCGCCGTCCTGGCAAGGCTGGTCAGGGCCTGCGTACTGATGCGGTTGTGGCCGCTCAGGACCCTGCCCTGGATCGGTGCCGCTGACGTCATGACGAGGAGCGCCGGCCGATGATGGCGTCCAGGACGCCGCGCAGGTCCAGTTTTCCTTCCGCAGCGCGGCCCAGGAGGGCGCCGATGGCCATAAAGAGGAGCGAGACCAGGAAGCCCCACAGCCCGAACTGGAAGGACATAAACGCCACGAAGGCGCCCATGGCGATACCCACAACGGTCAGATTCACAGCAGTGCCTCCCTCTCGGCGACGGCAGGGGCTCCGACCTTCGCCGGCGGCGCCACGTAGACATCGGTTATTTCGACGTTCACTTCAATGACCTGCAGGCCGACGAGTTCCTCGACCGCGCGGTAAACGGCTGATCTGACCTGATCGGCCAGCGAATGCAGGGGCGTGCCGTAGGAGGCCACCAGGCTGATGTCCACTGCCACCTGCGTCTCGCCGACCTCGGCGCGGACACCGGCCGCATGGTCCGAACTGCCGACGGCGTCCCGGATGGCTCCCAGCGCACGCGACGGAGCCGAGCCCAAGGAATAGACACCGGGCACGGCACGGGCAGCGATGCCGGCAACTTTTGCCACGGCGGTCTCAGCGATCACGGTGCGGCCATGCCCGGGTACGGGCGCCGGGCTGGCGGCGTGGTGGCTGGCAGCAGGCTGGCCGGCAGCATGCTGGCGCTCGACGCCCGCATCGGGTTGTGGGTTCTGGTATTCCATCAGACACTTCCCCTTCTGTTGTTCCCAACCCTATCCCCTGCGTGTGGGAACGCACGGGAATCCGTGGCGAGTCAGGCCAGCTTCCGGCCAGTCAGCGTGAATCCGGTCTTTCCGCCTTCGCTGAACACCGACGTGTCAGTGTTGGACCAGTCGGGCAGGAAGAGGTCTGTGACAACAGTGCCGCTTCCGGGGGCGAACACTTCCACCGAGGAGGTATCAAGCAGGATCCGCAGCTTCAGTTTTCCGTCCACGAGTGGCACCCTCACCTGGTGGTAGGGGCTGAACTTGTCCGAAAAGTTTGAGGTCCCTGCCGCGGACCGGTCAACCGTCAGCGTGCCTGACTGCGCCTGGTAAAGGATCTTGAGCCCGCGCAGGTTGATTCCGGCATCCGCAGCACCGTCCGGCGTCAGTTCCACGTCCAGGAGTTGGGACCTCGAGGAGAAGTCCTCCCCCAGCGGCTTGCTGCCATCGGCGACGGTGAGCTGGCGCTCGGCGGCAGCTCCACCGGACAAAACTGCAGCGGGGGCAGCGGCGATGGACGAGCGCAAGGCGGGCCTGCCGCCGTCGTCGTTACCGTTGCTGCTGCCACCGGAGAGCGTCAGTTCGCGGGGAATTGCCATGGCACCGCGCCACGGGGTGGTGGGCATTTTCTGGGCGTAGTCCCAGTTCCCCATCCAACCGAAGAGGACGGGCTTGCCGCCGGGGGCTCCGGAAATGGTGGTGGCGGCGTAGAAGTCCGCTCCGTAATCCACCCATTGATGGTCCTGCAGCGGAGCGTCCGGACCGGCGGCACCCTCGGCACGGAACGTCACGCCGTCGAACTCTCCCGTGAAGTACTGCATCCCTGAGCCGCCGGCTATGCCGCCTGGGTTGATGCTGAGGAGCATGACCCAGCGCCGTTCGTTGGTCCCCTCCACGGGAACCTCCAGGAGTTCAGGCATTTCCCACAGTCCGCCCTGGGCGCCGACACCGGAGAAGTCGCTGAGGAAGTCCCAGTGCAGCAGGTCCTTGGATTTATACAGCTTCACCACGTGGTCATCGGCCACGACGGTGGTCATGACCCAGTATTGTCCCGGCTCGTACCACGTGACTTTGGGATCGCGGAAGTTCAGCGAAGAGGGTTGCAGATCCACCACCGGATTGTCCTGGTACTTCGTCCAGGTGCGGCCGTGGTCAAGGCTGTACGCGACGGACTGGGCCTGGGAGCCCTTGGGCAGCGGGGCATTTTCCTTGTAGGCACTCGTATATAGGGCAACCATGGCCGGCCGGTCCTTGCTGCCCAGCCCCGAGGTGTTGTCCGTGTCCACCACGATCGAGCCGGAGAAGATTTCCTCGGTCTCCGTGGCCTCCATGGCCACCGGTTCTTCCGCCCAGTGCACCAGGTCAGTGCTGGTGGAATGGCCCCAGGACATGTTGCCCCAGTCGTTGCCCTTCGGGTTGTACTGGTAGAACGCGTGGTAGGTGCCGTCTTCGTACACCAGGCCGTTGGGATCATTCATCCAGTTCTTTGACGGCGTCAGGTGCGCCGCAGGACGCCAGGGATCAGCGGCCGACGGCGTGGCGGCACCTTGCGAGGAACCATCAGGAGGGTGGCTCCCGGCGTCGGGATTCACGTTCTGCGAATCAGGGGTGCAGCCGGCGGCTGTCACCGCCACGAGCAGGGCGACGACGGCGGAAAGGGCCGGTCTGCTGGACCTGCGTCTGTCCGGGCTGCTCAGGTGCGGCCGGGAAGCGGTGAAGAAAAGCATGGGGATCCTAAAATTTGAGGCGGGGACGCCCGTGAATGTCACGGACGTCCCCGTTTACTGATTTCGCCCCGGTCAGGGGAGGTGTTGGCTACTGCTGGTGCCGGTCACCGGTAATGCCGGTCACTTGTAGTGGCCGGCACCGCCGACGTTGAGGTTGGTGGGCAGGTAGCCGAACGGACCAAGGCCGTTCTGGCCGAAGGTGCGGTCAACCTGTGAAATCCCGTCGCGGAAGTTGATCTTCACGGTGGGTGACAGGGATCCGCCGCGGACACCGTTCACGTTGTCGATGAAGGACTGCACGAGGCCGCCCGGCTGCACGTAGTGCGAATAGGCCTGGAACTGCCGGCCATTCTGGCTGGGGGTTGGCCTTTCCGGGGATTCGGACGGCAGGTTCAGGTCCGTCGGCGAGGCCAGGGCCAGGCCGCTGTTGTTCATCGGCTGGTAGTCGGAGCGCACACCGTCACCAACGAAGCCATAAACGCCGTCGGGGCCGCGCATTCCGGCCGCGTAGGTGAACTGGTGGCTGATGGTGAACAGGTAGTACTTGTTCTTGCCGCCTTCGTTCTGGATGAAGATCTGCGGGCGTTCCGTCTGGTCGTTGACGCAGTTCGCGGACAGGATGGGCGGCAGGAAGGACCACTTGGTCAGGTCCTTGTTGTCCGCCACTGCCAGGCCTACGTTGGCGGTCTGGTAGTAGGCGCCGGAGCTGTTGACCTCGTTGAGGTTCTCGGCGTTGGGATCTCCCGGCTGGTAGCCGAGGTCCTCGGCCTTGCACTCGTATTCTCCACGGGTGCCGCCGGTGTTGCCTTCGAAGACCATGTAGGTCTTGCCGGGGTGTGCCGGGTCCTCGAACGTGTACGGATCGCGGAAGGCGAAGCCGGGGTTCTGGGCCTTGTTCTGGTACATCTCGCCATCGGGCTCAAGGAGCTTGGTGTGCGTGAAACCGTCGAAGGTGACGCCGTTTTGGTCGGCGTGGATGTTGCCGAGCGCCTTGGCGATGGCAGCGTCAGGGGCGATGCCGCCGCCGCCGGCGTTCCGCTCGGCCACATCGTAGAACGTGGTGGCCGTGTAGAAGACGTTGACGTGGTTGCCCTGCATCAGGCGGGTGGAACCGGACCATTCGGTGTTGCCGATGGAGGCGCCGTCAGCAAAGACGTGTCCGCCGTAGTTCCACTTGTCCGTGGCCGGGTCCGCGTTGGTCTTGCGGAAGAAGTAGCCGATCCGGGCGTTCCAGTGGCGCTGGTCAAAGCCGTAGCCCGCGTCACGGTCGGCCACGAGGGAGAAGATGACGTCCCAGCCCTTGTAGCTGATCTGGTTCGCGTTTTCGTCCGTGAGGGACCAGGTGTCCCAGACCCAGACGTCGTCATTCATGGTGGGGAAGTCTTCGGGGATCTCCGGCATGGTGACGTCCGGGCTCATGGAGTTCACGCCGGGCGCCACTGTGGAGTCGCTTTGGGCCATGATCTGCTTGGCGTCCGCGCGGGTCCACTTCGAGGTGAAGTCCGACGCCGGGTCATAGGCCTGCTGGCTGTGCGTGCTGGGCAGGGGGAAGCCCGGGGTGGGAGCCGGCATCTGCTGCGCGGCCGGCGGATCAGCCGGCTCGTTGGCCTGCGCCGAGGGAACGGCCAGGAAGACCGACGCCACTACGGCTGCAGCCAGTGCCGCGGCGGCAGGGCGCCACCGCAGCATCCGGACAGGTTGGGGGTGCTTGTGCATGTTTTGCTCTTCTCGCGGAGTTGAAACTATTCGTGGAAGACGGGCAGGTGCCCTGTTCCCCGAAACTCCGGCAGCTCCGACGACGCAACAGGCGTCATCGAGGACGCCGTTGTGTCGAGGTGAACGGGGCTTGGGTAGGGCCCCGTTTCAAGGCCAGGAACGATATCTCTTCCCTGGCCCGCCTCTACGCTAGGCACCCGGCGAGGGCCTGCCAAACCGTGTTTCACGACCGAAATGCCACATGTCAGACATTTAATGCAAGCGCTTACATTTCTGATTGCGCGCGCGTGACACATTGGTTTGCCAGCGTCAAATGTTTCGGTTCGAATCTCTTTTGGTGAGAAGATTCACGTGCCGTTTGCCTGCTTTTCCCCATCAGTTGCTCCGTAACGGCCGTTGTGAAGCCCCAAAAGGGCTGTGGGCCCACGCCGGCCGGGTTCCCTGGCCGAACTTGTGAGGCGAGGGATCCTGTGGGGAGCAAGCGATGGGGTGCCGGGCGGGTCAGGGGCTTGCCGTTGGCGAAAATCTCGACGGCGGAGCGGTCCACGGGGGCCCGAAGGTGGAGTTTGCAGCCGGGAAGCTTTGCGGTCCGGACCGCCCCTCCGCGTCCACAGAATGGTCCAGGCTGCTGCCCGAGCGGTCCAGCCGCAGCCAGGATTCCCCGGCTGCTTCCGGCGGCGCGGCCCACCTCGATGTCCGTCTCCTCGGTGGGGCTCCGTCGAGTTCCGGGGCGGAGCGCAAGGTCCGTTCCCCTTCGTAGTCGCGGGTCGCCCCGCGCGGCAGGATCATCACGCAGGACCACCCTGCGTCCCGCAATCCAGCTGGCGCAGCTGGCGCGGCGTGTACGAATCTCCCGCGTACCGCCCGCTCCGGTACAGCGGGTGCCGGGGTCGCCGTCGTCCCACGTGGAGAAAACGAGCACATCGTCTGAAGAACTTTCAGAACGCCGCGTGCTCGGCCCGGCGGTCAGGCGGCCTCGTGCGGGCTTCCGCTATGACGCGCAAATTCGCCACCGACTCGCAAGAACCATGACGACACTCGAATATGCGCGTCGAAGGAGCATTTGCGCGTCGCGGGGCCGCTTGCGCGTCGCGGGGCCGCTTGCGCGTCGCAGGCGAGAGTGCGCGTCGCAGGCCGGAGGCAGCCTCGTCATCGATGATGCGGTTAAAGAAGAAAAGCACCAGTTCCGAAGAACTGATGCTTCCCAGTGGTGGCTCCGACCGGCGTCGATCCGGTGACCTTTCGATTTTCAGTCGAACGCTCTACCAACTGAGCTACAGAGCCTTGGTGACATGTCACCTTGACCGCCGGAATTTCTTCCGGCAATCAGAGCGACCCTGACGGGACTTGAACCCGCGACCTCCGCCGTGACAGGGCGGCGCGCTAACCAACTGCGCTACAGGGCCTTGATTTTCTTGCTTCGCGGCATCGCTACCGCTTTTTTCAAGGCTTCCAGCTTACCAGACCTTTTCAGCCTGCCAGACCAGTTCCTTGCGTACCCCCAACGGGATTCGAACCCGTGCCGCCGCCGTGAAAGGGCGGTGTCCTAGGCCGCTAGACGATGGGGGCCAGAACCCGTTCGGCACAAAATAAAAGGCTTCGAGCCTCGGCTCTCAGTCTTGTCTTTTGCAGTTGCTCCGAACTGGACTCTAAAACTATAGGGCCTCGGCGGGAATAACTCAAAATCGGCCTGCAGACCCCTGACCGAAGTGGCCGATACAGGCGAAGATGGACAGATGGATGCCGTCGCCGCACTCAATGAAATTGCTTTCTGGTTGGAACGCGAACGCGCTGCCTCCTTCAAGGTCCAGGCTTTCCGGAAGGCGGCAGGGATCATCGCCGGACTTGATCCATCCGAGGTGGCGTCCCGGGCCCGGGACGGCAGGCTCAAAAGCATGAAGGGCATCGGCGACAGGACCTACCAGGTGGTCCGGCAGGCCGTGGACGGCGAGGTGCCCGAGTACCTTGAGGACCTGCGCCAGCGCAGCGCGGCGCCCCTGGCGGACGGCGGGGCCGAACTCCACGCAGCACTCCGCGGCGACCTCCACAGCCACAGCGACTGGTCCGACGGCGGCTCCCCCATCCAGCTCATGGCAGACGCCGCGCGACTGCTGGGCCGCGAGTACCTGGCGCTGACGGACCACTCCCCCAACCTGACCGTCGCCAACGGGCTCAGCGCCGAACGCCTGACCGAACAGCTCGACGTTGTGGACGCCATCAACGCCGCCGCAATTGACGGCAAAAAGGACGGCTTCCGGCTCCTGACCGGCATCGAGGTGGACATCCTGGAAACCGGCGAACTGGACCAGTCGCCGGACATGCTGGAGCGGCTGGATATTGTGGTGGCCAGTGTCCATTCGAAACTTCGGGCAGACCGTGACACCATGACCCGGCGGATGCTCCAGGGTATCCAGAACCCCCGGACCAACGTGCTGGGCCACTGCACCGGACGCCTGGTGGAAGGCTCCCGCGGCACGCGGCCGCAATCGGACTTCGATGCCCGCAAGGTCTTCGCGGCGTGCGCAGAATCCAACGTGGCGGTGGAAATCAACTCCCGCCCCGAGCGGCAGGACCCTCCGGATGACCTGATCCAGCTGGCCCTCGACGCCGGCTGCCTGTTCTCGATTGACAGCGACGCCCACGCTCCGGGCCAGCTCGACTTCCTCCAGTACGGGGCGGCCCGCGCCGCGCACAACAACGTTCCCGCGGAGCGCATTGTGACCACCTGGCCCCTGGAGCGGCTCCTGGAGTGGGCGGCCGGGGATTGGCAGAAACTCGACTAGACGTGACCGATTCCCGCCAGCTGCCGGGGTCGCCGCGGGGATAGATTGGCAGCATGGCTTCAAGCACCCCTCCCCGCGCCGCAACAACAACGCCGCTTCGCCCACCACCTGGCCGAACAAATGCGCTCGGCGTCGCCGCCGTGGTGGTCACCGTGGTGCTCTGGGCTTCGGCGTTCGTGGGGATCCGGGCCATCGGCCCCACCTTCTCCCCCGGATCCCTGACCCTGGGCAGGCTGGCGGTTGCCGCCGTCGTGCTCGGTGCACTGGTGCTGCCGCAGCTGGCCAAGAGCAGAGTGCTGCCGCAAGGCCGCGAATGGTGGCCCATCCTGGGGTACGGCGTGATGTGGTTCGGCGGCTACAACGTGGCCCTGAACGCGGCGGAACACCTGCTGGACGCCGGGACCGCCGCGCTGCTGATCAACGTCAACCCCATCCTCGTTGCCATCATGGCCGGCTTCTTCCTGAAGGAGGGCTTCCCGCGCTGGCTGATTATCGGGAGCCTCGTGGCGTTCGGCGGGGTGGCGCTGATCGCCCTCGGATCCGGCTCAGGTTCCGGGGAACGTTCGACGGCGGATGTGGCGGGCGTGCTGCTCTGCCTCCTTGCCGCCGTGCTCGCCGCCGTCAGCGTCATCATCCAGAAGCCGGTGTTGCGGAAGTTCCCGGCGGGCCAGGCCACCTGGTTCGGCATCATGGTGGGGGCGGTCTGCTGCCTGCCCTTCAGCGGCCAGCTGGTGTCCGAGCTGCAGTCGGCCCCGCTGCCGGCAACACTGGGCCTGGTGTATCTGGGCGTCTTCCCCACCGCCATCGCCTTCACTACCTGGGCCTACGCACTGTCCCTGATTGACGCCGGAAAACTGGCGGCCACCACCTACCTGGTGCCGGGCACCACCATCCTGATCTCCTGGCTGGTCCTCAGCGAAGTCCCCGCCGTGCTGGGCCTCGTGGGCGGGGTGGTCTGCCTGGTGGGTGTGGGCCTGACGCGCCGCAGGTCCCGGTAGGGGCCCTCAGCGTTCCGATCGCTTCACTGCCGTACCCGCGATGATCGGCGTGGCCAGGGCAACAGCCGGGGCCTCCAACCTGCTGACTTCCGTGAAATCAAACCCGGCCTCGCCGATGGATGCCACCGTGTTCCGGTTGATGTGGCACCCGGGCGCCACGCAGCGGCCCCACAGACCGTCCAGCCTGTCTTGCCAGCGGGCCGCCCGGCCCTGTCCGCGGACATGCTCCAGCATCGCGAGGGTACCTCCGGGTTTGAGCACCCTGCGCGCCTCCATCAGGGCAAGCCGCTGATCCGGCACCGAGCACAGCACCAGGGTGAACACCACGGTGTCCGCCGCGCCGTCCGGCAGCGGCAGGTGCTCCGCATCGGCGTCGGAAACCTCCACCGGAACGGGCGACTCCCAAAGGCGTGCCCGCAATCTGGCCCGCATGTAGGGGTCCGGTTCCACGAGGATGACCCGGTCAGCGTGGCGGAAGTGCCGCAGGTTGGCCCCGGTGCCAGCGCCGACGTCCACCACGGTTCCGTCCAGCGCGGAGAGCAGCCGCGCCCGGCGCGGAGCCAGTTCCCGGCGCTCCAGAGAGGCCGACAATGTGTCGTACATGGCGGCAAAAAGGCGATGGCGGAGTGACATCCGGCTCCTTACAGGCGGTCAGGGACGGGTATCAGTATGCGCGCCAACCCGGCGGCGGACTAGAGTCTGCATATGCCCGTCAACCTGCCGCCCGGCCTGCCCATCATCCCGGATGGCCCGCAAGAGTCCGGTCCGTTCGAGATGTCCGCTGACGATTTCGAAGCCGCCGTCACGGATGCCCTGGGCCTGATCCCCGCCAAGCTTGCGGCCGCCATGGACAACGTGGCGGTGTTTGTCGAGGACGACTACGTGCCCGGCCCGGGCGAGGACCCGGACACCGTTCTGCTGGGCCTATATGAGGGCGTTCCCTTGACTGAACGGGATTCATGGTGGGATGCCGGTTCGCTGCCGGACCGGATCACCATCTTCCGCCAGCCCATACTGGACATCTGCGGGTCCCGGGACGAGGTGATCCAGGAGGTGGCTGTGACGGTGGTGCACGAGATCGCCCACCACTTCGGCATCGACGACCGGCGGCTGCACGAGCTCGGCTGGGACTAGCCTTGTAGGCATGGGACACGACCACAGCCACACACACGGGATCACGGCAACGGGCCGGCACCGCAAACGGCTCATCGCCGTCCTGACCATCACCCTTGCGGTGGTGGTGGTCCAGGTCATCGGCGCGGTACTGTCCGGATCATTGGCCCTGCTGGCTGATGCCGGCCACATGCTCTCCGACGCGGCCGGCGTGACCATCGCGCTCCTGGCGGCCTGGATCGCCGGACGCCCGGCGAGTGACCTGCGGACCTACGGCTACCAGCGTGCCGAGGTCCTGGCCGCCCTGGCCAACGCGTTGATCCTGGTTGTCATCTCGGTGGTCATCTTCACCGAGGCCATCCGCAGGATCGGCTCCGCGCCCGAGGTCCACACCGACATCATGCTCTTCGCCGCCGTCCTGGGCGCGGTGGCAAACCTGGTCTCGCTGCTGATTTTACGCGGCGCACACCAGGACAGCCTGAACGTCCGGGGTGCCTACCTTGAGGTGCTGGGTGACCTGCTGGGGTCAGTCGCCGTCATCGTGGCTGCCCTGGTCATCATGTTCACCGGCTACCAGGCCGCCGATACGATCGCCTCCGTGCTCATCGCCCTGATGATCCTGCCCCGGGCCTGGAGCCTGCTGCGGGATGTGGTGGACGTCCTGTTGGAGGCAACCCCCAAAGGCGTGGAAGTGCAGATGATCCGCGAACACATCCTCAGCGTTGAAGGAGTGGTTGACGTCCATGACATCCACATCTGGACCATCACGTCCGGCGTGCCGGTGTTTTCGGCCCATGTGGTGGTGGAGGACGGCGTCCTGAATGCCCGCGGCGCCGACCAGCTCCTGGACAAGCTCACCACCTGCCTGGGCTCCCACTTTGACACCGAGCACTGCACTTTCCAGCTGGAACCCGCCAGCCACTCGGAGCACGAATCGCGCCAGCACGCCTAGTAAGCAGGGCCCTGGGGACCGGAGCCGATTCCGCGACACGCCGGTCCGGATGTGCCGGAATCGTACTCTTGTTGATTATGTTATTGATGTGACCAGTGTTGCCAAAGTGCACACGCTCACGTAGCCTCGGACTGCTGGGAGATCAGCAGAGGGGCTCCTTGTGCCGCCACCAGACCTCGCTCCCCCAGCCTTACCGTGTGCGAGGTTCTGCGAATGGGTTTGACCGGATCCGGCCTGAAGGCCGCCGTACTGTGCACCGCCGTCGTACTTTTCGGCACCATGACCCTCCCCGCCCAGGCAGCGCCGCTACCGCAGGCTCCAACAGTTCAGCGTCCGGCGTCGCCGGAACTTCCCACCCCGGAGGACATCGCCACAGCCAAGGCGAGTGAACGCGCGACGGCGGATCAGGTCGCCGTCATCGAGCGCCTCCTGGCCGACGCCACCAGCGCCCGGCAAGCCACGTTTGCCTTATCACTGCAAGCCAACAACGCCTACGGCGACGCCCTGGTGGAACTGCAGGACCGCAGGACGGCTGCGGACGTGGCCACGGCCACGGCCACCGCTGCGAAGGACGAGCAGGACAGGACCCGGAAGCAGGTAGGCCAGCTCGCCGGCGACCTCTACCGCAACGGCGGGCTGAACCCGACGCTGGGCACCTTCGTCAGCGGCAATGCCGAAGCTTTGCACCAGGCCGCAACGCTCGAAGCCATTTCGGCCAGCCGGAGCCGCGCCTTCGAAGCAGCCGCCTCCGCAGCGTCCGCGGCTCAGTCCCTGACGGCGGCCGCCGACGACGCCAACCGGGCCGCTGACGACGCCGCCCAGAAGGCACAAGCCCGCAAGGAAGAGGCCGAACAGGCCAACGCCACCCAGGCCAAGGCCGTAGCCGACGCCGCGGCGCAGCGGACAATCCTCGTGGATCAGCTCGCCCAGCTGCGGAACACCACAGTGGCCCTCGAATCGGCACGCATTGACGCCTTGGACAGGCAGCGCGAAGAGGCCAGGCTCGCCGAACTGACCGCGGCTGCTGATCAGGCTGCGGCCCAAGCAGCGCCAGGCCGGACCGCAGCCGGACCGGCCGCCGGCGGGACCCTGCCGGCGGCACCCGCTCCAGTTCCAGCACCGGCGCCAGCTCCCGCCCCGGCACCAGCCCCTGCACCAGCCCCGGCTCCAGCACCCGCACCCGCGCCTGCGCCTGCGCCGGCCCCAGCGCCATCACCAGCGCCTGCACCAACCCCGGCCCCGGCCCCAGCGCCGGGCGGTTCCAACGAGACTGCCATCTCCGTGGCGACGTCCAAGGTGGGGGCACCATACTTCTACGAGTACGGCGGCACCGGCCCCAACGGCTTTGACTGCTCCGGCCTCGTGCAAACGGCGTTCGCCGCCGCGGGCAAGTACCTGCCGCGCACCGCCGCGCAGCAGTACGCGGCAGCTCCCGTTCACGTACCGATCTCCCAGGCACGGCGCGGCGATCTGCTGGTCTGGGGCTCAGCACCGGGCTTTTATCACGTGGCAATCTACCTGGGAAACGGCCAAGTGGTGCAGGCGCTGAATCCGGACGAGGGCATCGGCGTGACCCAGTTGAGCTGGATGGCAGGGATGCAGCTCCACCCTTACGCAGCCCGCTACTGACCGGGGCGGGGCTCCGGCCCGGGATTCCAGGCGCAGGGCATTCAGGCTCAGGGCATTCAGGCTCAGGACAGAACGTCCTTGGTGACGAACCGGCCATAGGCGAGCGCCCCGAACACGGCGATGTAGCCCGCTTGCAGCAGCGCGTTGCTGGCAAAAGAGTCCCACAGCACTGGCTGGCGCAGGACATCCGCGAAGCCGAACCAGTAATGCGTAAACAGCCAAGGGTGCAGCCATTCCAACTGCGGCAATTGGTCCAGGACCTGCGAGACCACTGACAGCACTACAGTGGCGGCCATGGCGCCCACCGGGACCACCGTCAGGGTGGACAGGAACAGGCCGATCGCCGAGAGTCCTGCCAGGGACACCGCAAGGTAGGCAGCAATCAGGACCAGCCGCAGTGCGGCCTCAGGGGGTTGGACAACGTCGCCGGACAGGAGCGTCACCGGCCCAACAGGGAACAGCGAAGCTCCGACCGCTGCCCCGGCCAGCGCAACGGTGACGGGGGCGGCCAGGCAGAACGCCAGCGCTCCCGCGTACTTCACCAGCAGCAGGCGCACGCGCCCGGCGGGCGCCACCAACAGGTACCGCAGTGTGCCCAGGCTGGCCTCGCCGGCGATGGTATCGCCCGCCACCACGCCAATGGTCAGGGGCAGGAACAGCGGCACCGAGACCAGCATCGCCGTGACCGCGACAAACAGCCCGTTCTGGCTGATCCGGTCCAGGAAGGCCGGCCCCCTTCCGGGAGGAACGGAGGACGAGAGCCGGACGGCGACGGCGATCAGCACCGGTATCGCGGCAAGTGCCAGCAGCATGGCCACGGTCCGGCGACGCCGGAACAGCGTCTTCAGCTCAGACGCCAGCAGGGACAGGCTCGACGACGGCGCACCTGGAGCGCTCCTGAGCACGGAGCCGCTGCTGGCCTCAGAACCACTGCGGGCATCAGGAACGCTGCTGGCTGAAGGGAAACTACCGGCGTCGGAAGCACTATTGGGCAATGTCGAACCCCTCCCCCGTCAGCGCCACAAAGCGCTCCTCCAGGCTCTCCCGCTCAACGGAAAAGCCCCGCACCCGCACCCCGGCCGCCACGAGCTCCGCCACAATGTCCTCCGGGGCCGCCAGCCGCGACGCAGCCGCGACGGCGGTCAGCACGTCCCCGTCCGGTTCAGGCGTTCCGGCCTCCGGGCTTCTCTCCGGGGACATGCCCAACCGCAGCAGGACCTCACTGGCCGTCCCGGCGTCGGGCGTTAGCAGGCGGATCCGGGTCTCACCGGCCTGGCGGAGCTCCGCCAGAGGCCCCTGGGCCACCAGCCGCCCGGCGCTCATGATGGCCGCGTGCGTGCAGATCTGTTCCACTTCTGCCAAAAGGTGGCTGGAGACGAAGACGGTGGCGCCGTCGG
The DNA here is from genome assembly GCF_024294965.1 of Pseudarthrobacter humi. Classification (NCBI taxonomy): domain Bacteria; kingdom Bacillati; phylum Actinomycetota; class Actinomycetes; order Micrococcales; family Micrococcaceae; genus Pseudarthrobacter; species Pseudarthrobacter humi. Next base: position 20,375 of record NZ_JANCLV010000010.1, on the reverse strand, counting down.
CGGCCAGCGACCGGACCAGGCTCCGCACTTCCCGCGTTCCCTGCGGGTCCAGCCCGTTGGTGGGCTCATCGAGCACCAGCAGTTCCCGCGGCGACAGCAACGCGTTGGCGATCCCCAGCCGCTGCTTCATGCCCAGGGAGTAGGCGTGGACCCGCTTGCCGGCGGCGTGTGAAAGGCCCACCCGCTCAAGCGCGGCAGCAACGCGGGCGGTCCGGGTAGCGGGCGCCGCATGCCGGCTGGCGGAATCCAGGCGGTGCAGGTTGGCGGTACCGGAAAGGAACGGATAAAACGCCGGCCCCTCCACCAGCGCACCGACGCGCGGCAGGACCTCATCCAGGCGCTGCGGCATCTGCAGGCCCAGGACGCTGACGGTTCCGGCCGACGCCGCGGCAAGGCCCAGCAGCATCCGGATGGTGGTGGTTTTGCCCGAGCCGTTGGGGCCCAGGAACCCGAACACGGCGCCGTGGGGAACTGCGAGGTCCACGTTGTCGACCGCCAGCTGGTGGCCGAAACGCTTGGTCAGGCCTTGGGTCTCGATGGTCAGCCCGGCTGTCCCATTCCCTGCGGAAGGGGTCCGGGCCGCGGCTATCCCGGCGGCAGCCGTCCCCCCGGCCACGGTCACGCCGCGCCGGCGGCGGCCTGCAGCCGCTCCGCCGGAACCATCCCTACAAAGATCCTGCCGTCGTCCGTCAGGAGGACGTTGACCAGTGCCGTGGACAGGAGCCGTCCGCCGGGAACGACGACGGCGGCCTGGGACAAGAGCGGATCCTTCAGCAAGGATTCAGTCCAGGCAGCCCCTTGCCCGCCGGGTGCCGCGGGGAACCCGATCACCGTTTCCCAGCCCTTGCCGATCACTGTTGGCCGGGGTGCATCACGGTGCCGCAGGCTGGCGTCGCTGCCGGGAACCTTATCCGGGGCGGGAAGCTGCTTCGGCGGGGCTGGGAGCTGTTCCGGCGGAACCGCATCCGAAGGAACCTCGTCCGGCGCGGTGGGCTGGTCCGGGCCGCTGTCTGGAACAACGCCGGGCGTCGTCCCACCGGGACTGGGCGGGAGGGGTGGCCTGCCGGGCATATACGGGACCGGCGGCACCGGCAGCTCTTTGACCGTGGCGCCCGGCGGGGCAACAAACGTAAACACGGAATCGTCCGGAGCCGCCAGGGACAGGCTGGTGAAGCCGGCCTCAAAGGCCGGTTCCGCCTGGCCGCGTGCCATCACAGTTACGCGCAGCGGCATTCCTGTCTCGCCGTCGACGGCGATGACAACCTTCTCAAGCAGTGTTCCCTGCGTCCTTGGCGCCAGTGTCAGGCTGTAAGCGGACCGGCCGGCGACTTGGGCATCAGCGCCCACCGTGACCTCGGTGGAACTGTCCACGACGGCGAGGAATTTCCTGGCCAGCTCCTCGGGCGTCGGCATTACGGGCGGGCCCGGCAGGTTCTCGCCGGGCAGGATTGGCATAGGCAGAACGGGCGCGGGCAGGTCCCGGCCCGGCAGGGCGGGAGGTTCAGGCAGTGCGGGAGGTTCAGGCTGGGCGGGAGGTTCAGGCAGGGCGGGAACTCCGGGCACAGGCAGCGGCAGGTCGCTGGCGAACGCCGGCAGGGCCAGGTGGGAGGCGCTGTTGTCCTTGGAGTTGTAGAACCACACGTCGTTGTCGCGCCGGATGACATCGCGTTCAGCGAGCCGGTCCATCACTTGGACCCGCATCCTGGTTGGCCCGTCCATAAAGATCCGGGCGGTGTGCTCGCCGGTCAGGAACTCCAGGACCGACGCGGCCCCGCCGGCCGACACCGGTCCGGAGCTGGGACCGGCGGCCGGCAGCTCGGGCAGGCCCAGCTCGGCGGACTGCCGGACTGTTCCGGAGAATGACCTGGAATTGTGCTGGCCCAGGAGGGTCAGCACCTCAGCCGGAGACTTTTGTGGCAGCGGATCGCCGGCCCGCGCCGGAATGGATCCCACCAGCACACCGGCGGCGATCACTGCAGGTACAGCTGCGGCAGGCACCCAGCGCAGCCATGCGCGGTTCATGCCAGCCCCGCTTCATCCTTGGAGCCCATACTTCAGGTTACGCCTGGGGACCGCCGCCGCACACGTCCCCTTCGGGAAGTCATGGCGAGGGGCACTCCGGCTACGACGGCACCACGGTTCCGGCGCCGCCGTCGACCGTTATTTCCTGCCCGGTGAAGAGCCGGAGCGTGGCGTCCGGGACGCCCACCACCGCCGGGATGCCGTACTCCCGCGCCACCACGGCCCCGTGCGAATTTGGTCCGCCCATCTCCATCACCAGTCCGCCCGCGGTGAGGAACAACGGCGTCCAGCCGGGGTCCGTTGACGGCGCCACCAGGATTTCTCCCGGTTCCAGATGCGCACCCACCGGGTCCAGGATCACACGGGCGGCCGCTGTGACAACACCGGCCGACGCCGGGCTCCCGCTCAGTGCCCCCGGCACCTTGGATGCCGCCGCAGCGCCGGCCACGGGAATGGCTTCCGGCTCCGTGCCGTCCGACAGCAGCACCCGGGGTATGTGGCGCCGTTCAAGTTCCACGGCGTAGTCCGCACGCCGCTGCGCCACCAGGTCCCGGAGGTCAGCTTTTCCGGCGGGGCGGGCTGCTCCCGAATCGAGGCCGGCCCTGGCTTCATCCAGGTCCAGGAAGAAGACGTCATCCGCGTCGGCTACCACCCCTGCCGCAGCCAGCGCCGCGCCGGCCAAGGCCAGTTGCTTCCGCACTTCGGCGAGGCCCACCACCAGCTGGTACTTGGGCAGCTCGCGCAGCCCGGCGAACAGCCTGGCCCGACGCAGTGCGGCCCGGACCACCGTTCCGCGCAGCCGGCCGCGGCTCCGCGCCTCCGCGACGAGGCGGTCAACGCAGGCGTCCGCTTCCTCGGCGGCGTTGCTGAACTGGACATCCGGCGCCAGCGCGGAACCCTGGAGCCGGAGAAAGTTGGCCAGGACACCCAGGATGTGGGTGGGATCATCAGACCAGCGCGGCATGCCAACATCGATCTCGGCCACCGCCCGGTGACCGTACCGGCCCATAAACCGCGCCAGCCCGGACTGCAGCACCGCGGGCAGCCGGCCCGCGCGGAAGTCTTCGGCCAGCTCGGCGGGTGTCCGGTCCGTCACGGCGGCGCGGGAACCGCCGTCGTTCTTAATCACCTGGGCGAGCCGCCACAGCTCCAGGTCCATTTCCGTGGTGACGTTGTTGGGCAGCCCGCGGAGCACCACCTGCAGGTCATCCCACCGGCCGCCGCCGAGCAGTTTTCCGGCGAGCGCCAGGGAGGCGAAACCGAGCGCCGGGAGCGGCAGGATGGACGGCACTACCGAGAAGATGCGCGTACCGAGTACGTGTTCGGCGTGGTCCAGGCGCTGCAGCGGGGTGAGGCCCGCGGGCGGTTCGAGGGAGTCGGCGAACTCGCGCGCCCGGCGGTTGGTCCTGCGGAGGGCTGCGTCCGGGCGGAAAACGGCCCGAAGCAGCGTCTCCGGCACCCTGGCATGCACCGCCGCCGGGACCACGTGCCGCAGCAAGCCCAGCGGCGTCCTGCGCGTCACGGAAAACCGCGGGTCCTCGAAAACCCTGCGCAGCACCGTGGCCGAGCGGGCTTCCATCACGTCAAAGACGCGCGGGATGATCCGCCGGCCGGTGGTGCTGCGGGCTACGGCGGTCAGGTCGAGGTAGATGCGTTGCCCCGCCGCTGCGTAAGGGGACGGACCCCTGCGCGGCTCGGGCACATCGAACTGCGCCGCGCGGGCCACCGAGGAGGCAATAAGCCGGAAGGCTGCCAGGCCCATGGGCGTGATGGGTCGGGTCAGGCCCTGCGCCAGGCTGAAGCAAAGGTAAACGCGCGTGCCCTCCCCGCCGGCGGCAGTGCCCACCCCGGCGGCGCGCTGCGGGACGGGGAACAGCGTGGTGATGGGCCGCGATTGGGTCAGCCAGAAATGACCATCGCCGGCAATGGCCCATTCAATGTCCTGCGGCGAGCCAAAGTGGCCCTCCACCCGGTGGCCTAGGGCTGCAAGTTCGGCGGCCTGCTTGTCCGTCAGGCACGCCGCGGCGCCGCCGTTGCTGATGGCCAGAGTCCGCGTGCCGCCACCGGGAATGGGCCGGACCGCGATCCGCTTGTCCCCAAGCCGGCGTTCCAACACGCGCCCTGTGAGTGGGTCAACGACGAAATGGTCCGGGTTCACAGCCCCGGACACCACCGCTTCCCCCAAGCCCCGGCTGGCATCGATCACGGCCTGCTTCCGGCGGCCGGTCAGCGGCTTCGCGGTGAAAAGCACACCGGCGGCGGTGGCGTCCACCATCCGCTGGACCACCACGGCCAGCGCCACCACGGCCGGGTCGATCCCCCGGCTTGCCCGGTAGCTGACCGCCCGGTCCGACCAGAGCGAGGCCCAGCATTTGCGCACGGCTTCCACGACGGCGGCAGCGCCCACCACGTTCAGATAAGTGTCCTGCTGGCCGGCGAAACTCGCCGACGGAAGGTCCTCCGCAGTGGCTGAGGACCGGACGGCCACCGGAACGTTGTCCCCCAGGGCTGCATAGGCCTGTTCGACGGCGGAGGCCACCTCGGTGGGGACCGGAGCGGTTTGGATGATACCCCGGGCCCGGGACGCCAGCGCAGCCAGGGCGGGGAGGTCGCCGTCGGGCGTTGCCTGAAGAGCAGTGTGGACCTCGGCGAGCAGGCCGTCCGTTCGATGCGCGTGGCCCGCGGCCGTCGCCTCGCGGTACGCCTCCGTGGTGAGGCAGAATCCGTCGGGCACAGGCAGCCCGGCGGCGAGCAGCTCCCCCAGGTTGGCCGCTTTGCCACCCACCAGGGGAACCATTGCTGCGGTAACCGCCTCCAATCCGAGGATGGGAGACGAACTGCCGGTGTCAGGCGTTTTCATGCCTCCTGCTGCGAAGGTGATGGGTCAGGCTGCGCCGGGGATCGGTCCGAATTGCGCCCGGTCCGCCAGCCGCGGATCGTCGCGGTCCGGAACCACCAGGACCGGGCTCTTGGCGTGGTGGAGCACGCCGCCGGACGTGGAGCCCAGGAGCATGCCGGTGAACCCGCCACGGCCCCGGGTGCCCACAACCACCAGTTCTACGTGCCGGCTGGCCTCCACGAGAACATCCACGGCCGAACCGTCCAGCAGTTCCGACTCCATGGGAAGGTTGGGGTAGTGGCTTTTGAGCCAGGCCATCCCGGCGTTAAGTTGGACCCGGATGTCATCGAAGAGGGCTTTGCGGTCCATGGGGGCCGGAACCCAGGCCAGCGAGCCGCTGAACTGCGGCACCGCACAGATCACCCGCAGGGTTGCCCCGAGCCGTTCAGCCTGGTCCGCAGCCTCCAGCACGGCGATGCGCGCCTGTTCGGACCCGTCCACGCCCACCACGACAACATTCTCGACTTGCTTGTGCCCTGGCTTGGCCTGCTCGGCCCTGATGCGTTTATCTTCCGTGGTTTCGCCCAGCCGGTCCGAACACACCAGCGGCACCGTGACCGTGGGGCACTTGGCGTGAGCCGGCAGGGCGCTGCTCACCGAGCCCAGCAGGCGTCCCACAAATCCGCCGCGGCCGCGGGTGCCGAACACCAGCAGATCGGCTGTCTCGGACATTTCCAGGAGCACGCCTGAAGCGTCGCCGTTCTCCACGGAGCCGTCAACTTCAATGTTGTAGCCCGAAACCTTGTCCAGCGCCTGCTTGACGATCGCTTCAGCGCCCTCGCGGATCACCGAATCATCCACGGTGGCGTACCCGCCGTCCAGCCCGGACGCCGCAAAGATCGGCACTGAATACGCGGTGACAATATGCAACGGCCGACGGCGGCGCTCGGCTTCCCGGGCTGCCCACACCAAAGCGCACTGGCCGTGGTCGGAACCATCCACCCCCACAACTATCCCCACCGGAGCAGCCGAATTTCCGGCCCGGCCCTGGTCCGGATCCGGATGCATCTCTTGTGCGCCCATCGGGCCGCCTCCTCGCGATACTGCCTTATGTTGCGGCTATTCTGCCAGAAGCGGCGCCCTCCGCCCGCACCGGCCGCGATGTGGGCACCACCGGGCTGGAGAACCCTGCTTCCGCTTCTCACTATTCTCGGTCCGCAGACACTTAGCAAGCGGCTGCGGACCGCTGGATGGCGGGTTATCCACAGCCCATGGCAAACGGAGTGGCAACCGTATTCAACGTTAAGAAGAATGTTTGTGTTTGGGCTATCCACGGCCCTGAATGTTCTGTAGTCTTCGAGGCACTGCCGGTCCGCCGACGCCCATTCAGGTGCGTCCCGGGCCGGTGCTGCGGCCGGACTTTGGGGGTAACGGAACGCATGCGGGGCAACGCTGCCTGCATCCGAAGCCTTTGAAGGAGGAAAACTGTAGTGTCAAGCATGCCTCTGAATGGCGGGACCGAACGGACCACCACGGTGATCATCGGCACGGGGCTCTCAGGCCTGGCTGTTGGCGCAGAACTGCGCCGCCGCGGCGTGGACGCGATTGTGGTGGACGGGCTCGACATCCTCGGCGCCGGACAACCGGCCAACACTGCTTCACTGCAGCGCTGCGACGCAGCCGACTCCGACTCCCTCCGGGAGCGCAACGAGATCCTCCGCCACCTGCGCAACTACGCCGCCAGCCACCACATGGATGTCCGCAATACCACCCGGGCGGTTCAGCTGACCATGGTGGGCGGCGCACCAGGCGGAAATACTGCGGGAACAGCCGCGGGCTCCCCGTCCGGCAAGTGGGAAGTCCATACGCCCAACGGAATCCTGCTGGCTGACAACATTGTGCTGACCCGGTGCGCGCACAGCCAGCTGCGGCGCATGCTCAGCGACTTCGGCATCACGGTTGGCCGCAACCTGGTGGCAGCCATGCGGCAGATCGGCATCTACCTCGTAGGAGTGGGCGAGCTCATCACGCCCTCACCCAAGGAAGTCCTGCGTCAGGCGAAGACCGTGGGCCAAGCCATTTCAGCAACGGTCCAGGCCACGGTCCACCCGGAAAGCCCCGCCGCCGTCTAGGTCTGCTCGGTTTCGTCGTCGCTGCCTGCGTCGAGGCGGCGCTTCGCGAGGATACCGATGGCCACCAGCAGCCCGACGGCCACTGCGGCAAAGACCACCAGGCTCCAGGGGAACGGTTCGGACGTGTCTTCAGCCGGGGCCGGAGCTGCCACGGTTCCCGGCTGCGCGGTTCCCATCGTGGGAACAACTGCCGACGGCGATGCTCCCGCCGACAATGTTCCCGAGGGCGCGGCTCCCGCCGCCGCGGCGGTCGCCGTGAAGCCGAACGTCCCCTCGATCGGGTGGGAATCCGAGCTGACCACCCGCCAGGCCACCGTGTATGCCCCCGCCGGAGCGCCGGCCATGAGCTTTTGCGTGGCAGTGCTGTCCACGATCTGAACAGCGCCTTCCGCCCACTCGGCCCCGGCGGAATCCTTGACGGAGATCTGCGCGCCGATGCCCAGCGGGTTCTTGTTGAAGGTGACGGAGACCTGTTCCGGCGTTGTGGCCACCGTGGCGCCCTGTGCGGGGCTGCTGGACTCGGCGGCATCATGTGCCGACGCCGGGGCCGAAAACCCCAGCAGCGCGGCGGCGAGAACCAAGCTCCCGAGCACAACGCTCAGCAACCGGCGGCGGATGGATCGCATGGGTGTACTGCTCCCTTGGGTTGGCGTCCTCCAAGCCTAGGCGAACTTCCCCGGGCAGCGGCAGCGCGCGCTGCACGCGCACGCTTCCCGGGCACTCTTCCCGGGCACGGGCATTCAGCCGGCGACGTAAGCCGCGAGGTGCTTGCCGGTGAGCGTGGACTTCGCGGCCACAAGCTCTGCGGGCGTGCCCTCGAAAACGACCTTGCCGCCGTCGTGCCCTGCGCCGGGACCGAGGTCGATGATCCAGTCGGCGTGCGCCATGACCGCCTGGTGGTGCTCGATGACGATGACCGATTTGCCGGACTCAACAAGCCGGTCAAGGAGGCCCAGCAGGTTCTCGACGTCGGCGAGGTGGAGGCCCGTGGTGGGCTCATCGAGGACGTAGACGTCGCCCTTCTCGGCCATCTGCGTGGCCAGCTTGACGCGCTGCCGCTCGCCGCCGGACAGGGTGGTGAGCGGCTGGCCGAGCGTCAGGTAACCGAGCCCGACGTCGACGAGCCGGTCCAGGATCTTGTGGGCGGCGGGCGTGCGGGCCTCCCCCTCGCTGAAGAACACTTCAGCCTCTGTCATGGACATGGCCAGCACTTCGGAGATATTGCGGCCGCCCAACGAGTATTCCAGCACCGACGCCTGGAACCGCCGGCCCTCGCAGTCCTCGCACGTGGACTCGACGGTGGCCATCACGCCGAGCTCGGTGAAGATGACGCCCGCGCCGTTGCACGTGGGGCAGGCGCCTTCGGAGTTGGAGCTGAACAGCGCCGGCTTCACGCCGTTTGCCTTCGCGAACGCCTTGCGGATCGGCTCGAGCAGGCCGGTGTACGTGGCGGGGTTGCTGCGGCGGGAGCCCTTGATGGCGCCCTGGTCGATCACCACCACGCCGTCCCGTCCTGCCACGGAACCGTGGATCAGCGAGCTTTTGCCGGAACCGGCCACACCCGTCACCACGCAGAGCACGCCGAGCGGTACATCGACGTCCACGTTCTGCAGGTTGTGCGTGGAGGCGCCACGCACCTCAAGGACGCCGGACGGCTTGCGGACGGATGCCCTGACCTTGGCCCGGTCATCGAGGTGGCGGCCGGTGATGGTGTCGCTCCCCCGCAGCCCCTCCACGCTGCCCTCGAAGCAAACGTTGCCACCGGCGGTGCCGGCGCCGGGACCGAGGTCGACCACGTGGTCGGCGATGGCGATGGTCTCGGGCTTGTGCTCGACGACGAGCACGGTGTTGCCCTTGTCCCGCAACTGCAGCAGCAGCTGGTTCATCCGTTCGATGTCGTGCGGGTGCAGGCCGATGGTGGGTTCGTCGAAGACGTAGGTGACGTCGGTGAGGGACGACCCCAGGTGCCGGATCATCTTGGTGCGCTGCGCCTCGCCGCCGGAGAGGGTGCCGGCCGGGCGGTCGAGGGAGAGGTAGCCCAGCCCGATTTCGGCGAAGGAGTCAAGCAGGTGCCGCAGGCCCTTGAGGAGCGGCGCAACCGACGGCTCGTCGAACTCGCGGACCCACTCCGCCAGGTCGCTGATCTGCATCTCGCAGAGATCGGCGATGTTCTTGCCCTGGATCCTCGAGGACCTGGCCTCGGGGCTGAGCCGCGTGCCCTCGCACTCGGGGCAGGCCTGGAAGGTGATGGCGCTCTCCACGAAGCGCCGCACGTGTGGCTGCATCGCCTCGACGTCCTTGGACAGCATGGACTTCTGGATCTTCGGGATGATGCCCTCGAACGTGAGGTTGATGCCCTCGACCTTGATCTTGGTGGGCTCGGAGTACAGCATCGTCTCAAGCTGCTTCTTCGTGAACGTGGCAATCGGCTTGTCCATCGGGAGTCCCATGCCCTCGAACAGCCGGCCGTACCAGCCGTCCATGCTGTAACCGGGGACGGTCAGTGCACCGTCGCCGAGCGACTTGCTGTCGTCGTACAAGGCCGTGAGGTCGAAGTCGGAGACCGAGCCCATGCCCTCGCAGCGCGCACACATGCCGCCCAGATAGACAGCGTTCTGCACCACGGCCTTCTCCACCCGGCCTCCGGCCTTCTCGGTGCTCATCACACCGCTGGCCTTCCGCGTCGGGACGTTGAAGGAGAATGCGGTGGGCGGCCCGACGTACGGCGTGCCCAGCCGGCTGAAGAGGATCCGGAGCATGGCGTTGGCGTCCGTGGCAGTGCCCACCGTGGAGCGGGGGTTCGCGCCCATCCGCTCCTGGTCAACGATGATCGCCGTGGTCAGCCCGTCGAGGTGGTCCACGTCGGGCCGCGCCAGGTTAGGCATAAACCCCTGCACAAAGGCGCTGTACGTCTCGTTGATCATGCGCTGGGACTCCGCGGCGATCGTGGCAAACACCAATGAGCTCTTGCCCGATCCGGACACCCCGGTGAACACGGTCAGGCGCCGCTTGGGGATCTCGATGCTGATGTCCTTGAGATTGTTCTCCCGGGCGCCCTGCACACTGATCAGATCGTGGCTGTCGGCGATGTGTGCCGCGGGGAGCTGCTGGACTGTCGACGTGTCAGTAGTCATGGTGTCTCCAACATTGCTCGGCATTGTGAGGTTCCTGACAGACATTCTAGGCGCGCACACCAGGCGCGGTCCCTGCCCTCTAGGATCAAGTAACCCCATCAACACATCCCGGAGGACTAATGCTTAAGCAGGGCTCTGCCTTGGACCGGTACTTCAAGATCTCCGAGCGGGGGTCCAACCTCTCCCGCGAGATCCGCGGCGGCTTTGCCACGTTCTTCGCCATGAGCTACATCGTGGTGCTTAACCCCCTGATCCTCTCCGGTCCGGATTCAAGCGGCAACACACTCGGTTTTGCCGCAGTGGCCGCTGTGACGGCCTTTGTGGCGGGCATCCTCACTATCCTGATGGGCGCCTGGGGCAGGCACCCCTTTGCGCTGGCCGCAGGGCTGGGCGTGAACGCGTTTGTGGCCGTCACGGTCGCCACGAACCCGGGCCTGACGTGGCCGGACATGATGGGCCTGGTGGTCCTGTCCGGCGTGACCATGATGATCCTGGTCCTCACCGGCTTCCGGACCGCCGTCTTCAAGGCCGTCCCGGACGGGCTCAAGACCGCCATCGTGGTGGGAATCGGCCTGTTCATCGCCCTGATCGGGCTGGTGAATGCCGGCTTTGTGCGCCGCATCCCGGACGCTGCCGGCACCACGGTTCCCGTGGGCCTGGGCTTCGACGGCAAGCTGCTGGGCTGGCCCACCGCCGTCTTTGTGTTCGGCCTGATCCTCACGATCGCCCTGGTGGTCCGCAAGGTCAAGGGCGCCATCCTGATCGGAATCATCGCCTCCACCATCATTTCCGTCATTCTGGAACTGACCCTCCACATCGGCCCCAGCTTTGACGGCACCACCGCCAACCCGCAGGGCTGGTCCCTGGTGGCGCCGTCCTTTACGGGGTGGAGCGCCCCGGACCTGTCGCTGATCGGCAAGGCCAACCCCGTCGGCGCTTTTGAACACCTGGGCTTTGTGGCCGCCACGCTGCTGGCGTTCGTGATCCTGCTCAGCATCTTCTTCGACGCCATGGGCACCATGGTGGGCCTGGCCAACGAGGCCGGCACGGTGGACAAGGACGGCAACATCCCGGACGTGGACCGCGTGCTCCAGGTGGACGCGCTCGGCGCGATCGTGGGTGGCGGCGCGTCCGTCTCCTCGAACCAGATCTATGTTGAGGCCGGCGCCGGGATCGGCGAGGGTGCTCGGACGGGCGTGGCGTCCATCGTCACAGGCCTGCTCTTCCTGGTGGCCATGTTCTTCACCCCGCTGATCAACCTCGTTCCGTTCGAGGCGGTGGCCCCGGCCCTGGTGGTGGTGGGCTTCATGATGGTCTCCCAGGTGGGCAAGATCGACTGGCAGGACTGGGGAATCGCCATCCCGGCTTTCCTGACCATGACCCTGATGCCGTTCACGTACTCCATCGCCAACGGTCTCGGCGCGGGCTTCATCGCCTATGTCCTGATCCGGGCGTTCCAGGGCCGCATCAAGGACGTCCACCCGCTGATGTGGGCGGTGGCCGGCGCGTTCCTGCTGTTCTTCGCCGTCGGTCCCATCGAGGCCGCGCTGGGCATGCCCTAGCCCTTCAGCACATACCGCCGCTCGGGCCTGCCGACGCCGTACTTAAGCCGGACCTCCAGCACGCCTTCGTCGTTGAGGTACTCCAGATACCGGCGCGCACTGACCCGGGACGTGCCCAACTGGACGGCTACTTCGGCGGCGGAGAGGTCGCCGTCGGCCTCCTTCAGGGCAGCTTCCACGAGCTTCAGCGTTTCGATGCTGCAGCCCTTGGGCAGCGGCCGATCGGTCCGGTCCAGCCCGAACACCCGGTTCACGTCGGACTGCTCCGCCACATCCTTGGCCGAGTCGAGGCCCTGGTAGGCGCTGCGGTAGTGCTCCAGCCGTTCCTGCAGGTCAGTCTGCGAGAAGGGCTTGATGAGGTAGTGCACAATCCCACCGCGGAGGGCCTTGCGCACCGTGTCCACCTCGCGGGCGGCGCTGATCACCAGGACATCCAGTTCCGGGGCCACTTCGCGCAGTTTGTGCATCAGGTCCAGGCCGTTGATGTCCGGCAGGTGGATATCGAGCAGCACCAGGTCCGGTTGCAGCCGCCCCGTTTCGATGACGGCCTGGGCGCCGGTGTGGGCCACCCCGACGACGGCGAACCCGGGAGTGCGTTGGATGAACCCTGCGTGGACCTTGGCCACCATAAAGTCGTCATCGACGATCAGGACTTTGATCATTGCTGCATTCTCCGTGTTCGTTCCAGCCGGGCGGTGAAGACCGCCCCGTTGTTGTTGGTGACCGTGAGGTCGCCGCCGCTGCGCCGGCAGACCACCCGGGAGAGCGCCAGGCCGAAACCCCTGCTGCCGCCGGGGCCGGGGTCCTTGGTGGTGAAACCCTGCTGGAAGATCTCCCCCGGATCCCCGGCGACGCCGGGGCCGGAATCGCGGACGGTGACCGTCACGCCGTCGGCTGTGTCCTCCACGAGCACCCTGACCTCTGCTTCCGGACGCCCGGTGACGGCGTCGAACGCGTTGTCCACGAGGTTCCCGACGACCGTGGTCAGGTCCCGGGACAGCTCATCGTCAACGCGCTCCAGCCCGGATTCCGGGTCCAGCTGCAAGGTGACCCCGCGTTCGGTGGCGAGGCTCGACTTGGCGATCAGGAGCGCGGCGAGCGCCGGGTCCTGGATGCGGCTGGTGACCTCGTCGTTGAGCCGGGTCCTGTCCAGCGTGGCACCGTTGACGAACTGGACCACGGAATCGTATTCCCCGATCTGGATGAGGCCGGAAATCACGTGCAGCTGATTGGCGAATTCGTGGGCCTGGGCGCGGAGGGTGTCGGTGGCAGTCCGGGTGGTGCCAAGTTCCCGCTCGAGTGCGGACAGTTCCGTGCGGTCGCGCAGTGTGGTGACGGAGCCGATGTCGCGGCCACGGGACCTGATGGGGACACGGTTCAGCACCACCAGCCGGTCGCCAACGAGCACCAGCTGGTCCGGCTCAGGCTGCTCGCGGGTGAGGACTTCCTTGAGCGCCGGCTCCACCGGGAGGCTATGCAGGCGCTTGCCCACGCAGTCGGCGGGGAGGCCAAGCAGCGCGCGGGCGCTGTCGTTGGCCACGGTGATGCGCTCGTGCGGGTCCAGCGCCACGACGCCTTCCTTCAGGCCATGCAGCATGGCCTCCCGGTTTTCCACCAGGCCGGTGATTTCGCTCGGTTCCATGCCCAGGGTCTGCCGCTTGACCCGGCGGGAGAGCAGCAGCGAGCCGGCAACACCCAGCACGCTGGCCACGCCGAGATAGGTGAGGAGGTTGGGCACGGCATCCCCCAGCCGCTCCAGGACGGAGGGGTAGTTCCGGCTGATGGCCGCGATGCCGATGACTTTTCCGGCGTCGTCGAGGACCGGAACGTGCGCGGACAGCTCCTCCGTGCCGGATCCGTCCACCACGCCGGTCCACGCGCGGCCTTCGAGCACGCGGCTGGCGCCGAGTTCCAAGGGCTGCCCCAACAGGCTGGGATTGGAGGAGGCAACCACTGTGCGGTCGAGCTTCGCCAGCGCCACGTGCGAGGATCCCGAGACTGTCCGCACCGACTCGGCCACGGCGGGAAGGGCTGAGCCGCCGCGGGGTTCGGCCGCGGGCAGCAGCGCCCGGACGGTGGGATTGGCACCCAGGGCTTCGGCGGCGGACAGCGCCCGGCGGCCTTCTACCCGTTCAAACGCCGCGGCGGACTGGGCGAGGGAGATGGCCACCACGGCCACCAGGACGGCGAAAACGATGAGCAACTGCAGAACCAGGTACTGCCCCGCAAGGGACATGCCTCTTCGTCGAGTCACTGTGGATCTTTCCTCTGGTTGCGTGGTCTTTGATTGTCGGGTCTCTGGTGGTCAGGCTACCTGAACTATGGACGCTGCATGGCGCCGGTGGGCCACCGGAAACGTGAACGCAATGAACTTAACTTTCTCTGCGTACACAAGAGTGATGCCCGTCACTTCGGGGCCTAGCATCGGATCACCAGTCAGTTTCTTGCTGATCAGATTTAGAGAAGAGGAACACCATGCGCCAGATCCGCGCATTGCGAATTGCCGCCGTCGCCGCCGGCATCGCCCTGATGGCCACCGGCTGCGGTGCCACCGGTAAGAGCTCTACTGACGGAGCCAGCTCCGGCGCCCCCGCCGGCCCGCTGACCGGGCTCCAGATCATGGTCCCCAACACTGCAGGCGGCGGCTACGACACCACCGCCCGCGTGGCGGCCAAAGTCCTCGAAGACGAGAAAATCGCCACGAACCCCGAAGTCTTCAATCTCGCTGGCGCCGGCGGAACCGTGGGCCTTGCCCGCATCGTCAACGAAAAGGGCAACGGCGACCTCACCATGCTGATGGGCCTGGGCGTGGTGGGCGCGAGCTACACCAACAAGTCCGAGTCCAAGCTGACGGCCACCACTCCCCTGGCCCGGCTCATCGAAGAACCCGGCGCCATCATGGTCAACAAGGATTCGCCCTACAAAACCATCGATGACCTGGTCACCGCCTGGAAGGCCGACCCGGGTTCCATCAGCGTCGGCGGCGGTTCCTCCCCCGGCGGCCCTGACCATCTCCTGCCCATGCAGTTGGCCGGAGCCCTGGGTATCGACGCCACCAAGGTGAACTTCGTGTCCTACGACGGCGGCGGGGACCTCCTCCCGGCCATCCTGGGCAACAAGGTGGGCTTCGCGGCCTCCGGTGCAGGCGAATACCTCAAGCAGATCGAATCCGGTGCGGTCCGTGTGCTGGCCACCAGCGGCGAGAAGCGGCTCGACGGCGTGGACGCTCCCACGCTCAAGGAATCCAACATCGACCTGGTGTTCACCAACTGGCGCGGCATCGTGGCCCCTCCGGGCATCACCGACGCTGACAAGGCCAAGCTGATCGCGGCACTCGAAAAGATGCACGGCACGGCCGCCTGGAAGGAAGCCCTGAAGACCAACAGCTGGAGCGACGCCTTCATCACCGGTGCCACGTTCGAAAGCTTCCTGGCCGAGCAGGACAAGCGGGTGGCGGACGTCCTCACGAAGCTTGGCCTGGCGTGAGCTCTTCACCAACTTTGGCCTCACGGCTCAAAGGCCGCTCCGAGCTGGGGGTTGCCCTCCTGCTCGGGGCGGCCGGGGCCCTGGTCATCTGGGATGCAACCCGCATCGGTACCACGTACTCCCAGTCTGATCCCGTAGGACCTAAGACCTTGCCGTTCATCGTGGGCGGCCTGCTGCTGGTCTGCGCAGTGATGCTTGCCCTCAACGTACTCCGCGGTGGCAAAGGCGAGGCGGAAGGCGGCGAGGACGTGGACCTTTCCCACCCCGCCGACTGGAAGACGGTCCTGCCGCTGGCAGGCGCCTTCATCTTGAACATCCTGCTGATCGACTGGGCCGGCTGGGTCATCTCCGGCACCATCCTGTTCTGGGGCAGCGTCTGGGCACTGGGCGGCCGGAACTACATCCGCGACGGACTCATCTCGGTGGCCATGTCCCTCCTGACCTTTTACGGTTTCTACCTTGGCCTTGGCATTAACCTGCCCGCCGGCCTCCTGGAAGGGATTCTCTGATGGATGTCTTCTCCTCCCTGATGGACGGCTTTGCCACCGCCCTCACCCCCATGAATTTCCTCTACGCCGTGATCGGCGTCGTCCTGGGTACCGCCGTCGGCGTCCTCCCGGGCCTCGGCCCGGCCATGACCGTGGCGCTCCTGCTTCCGGTCACGTACGCCCTGGAACCCACCAGCGCGTTCATCATGTTCGCCGGCATCTACTACGGCGGCATGTACGGCGGCTCCACCACCTCCATCCTGCTTAATACGCCGGGTGAATCGTCGTCGGTGGTCACGGCCATCGAAGGCAACAAGATGGCGAAAGCCGGCAGGGCCGCGCAGGCGCTGGCGACGGCGGCCATCGGCTCGTTCGTGGCCGGCACCATCGGCACCGCCCTGTTGGCAGTCTGCGCGCCGGTGGTGGTGCAGTTCGCCGTCAGCCTGGGATCTCCCAGTTATTTTGCCATCATGGTCCTGGCCCTGCTGGCGGTCACCGCTGTCCTGGGCTCCTCGCGACTTCGGGGCTTCGCATCCCTTGGCCTTGGCCTCGCCATCGGCCTGGTAGGCCTGGACGTGGTCACTGGCCAGGCCCGGCTCACCTTCGGTGTGCCGCTCCTGGCGGACGGTCTTGACATCGTGGTGGTTGCGGTAGCCATCTTCGCCGTGGGCGAGGCACTATGGGTGGCCGCGCACCTGCGCCGCAACCCCCTGCAGGTCATTCCCGTGGGACGACCGTGGATGGGAAAGCAGGACTGGAAGCGGTCCTGGAAGCCCTGGCTCCGCGGCACCGCCTTCGGCTTCCCCTTCGGCGCACTTCCGGCCGGCGGAGCCGAGATCCCCACGTTCCTCTCCTATGTCACCGAGAAGAAGCTCAGCAAACACCCCGAAGAGTTCGGCAAGGGCGCCATCGAGGGTGTCGCCGGTCCGGAAGCAGCCAACAACGCCGCCGCAGCCGGAACACTGACGCCCATGCTGGCCTTGGGCCTGCCCACCAACGCCACGGCCGCGGTAATGCTGGCAGCGTTCACGCAGTACGGCATCCAGCCCGGGCCGCAGCTGTTCGAAAGCGAGGGACCGCTGGTATGGGCCCTCATCGCGAGCCTCTTCATCGGCAACTTCCTGCTTCTGATCATCAACCTGCCGCTGGCACCGATGTGGGCGAAGCTCCTGCAGATCCCGCGGCCCTACCTGTATGCGGGCATCCTGTTCTTCGCCACCCTGGGCGCCTACTCCGTGAACCTGCAGGCGTTCGACCTGGTGCTCCTGCTGGCGCTCGGCGCGCTTGGCTTCATGATGCGGCGGTTCGGACTTCCCGTCCTGCCGCTCATCCTCGGGGTCATCCTCGGACCGCGCATCGAAAAGCAGCTCCGCCAGACGCTGCAGCTCAGCGCCGGCGACCCTGCCGGCCTCTGGAGTGAGCCGATCGCCGTCGGCATCTACATCATCATCGCGATCATCCTCTTGTGGCCGCTGCTGTTCAAGCTGATCCGCCGGAACCGTCCGGCGGCAATGACCGCGGGGCTGCCGGTGGTATCCGAATCCACCGCTCCCCTGCCGGAACCGCAGCACCCCGGCAGCACTGACAACGCGGACCGCACTGACCGCACAGGCCGGACTCACAAGAAGGAGAAATCATGACCATCGTGGTGGGATACGTCCCGACGCCAGAGGGCGAAGCCGCCCTCACCCAGGCCATCGCCGAGGCCCGCAAGAGCAGCACCACCCTGGTGGTCATCAACTCGTCCAAGGGCGATGCCCTGGTGGACAACAGGTACGCCCAGGAGCCGGAGATCCAGAGCATCGAGGACCGCCTCGCTACCCAGGGAATAGACCACGTGATCAAGCAGCCGGTCCGTGGGCATGATGCGGCAGCGGAGGTCCTCGATGCCGCGGAGGAGCACAACGCCCAGCTGATTGTGATCGGTCTGCGCCGCCGCACCCCGGTGGGAAAACTGATCATGGGCAGCGTGTCCCAGCGCATCCTGCTGGAGGCAGACTGTCCCGTGCTGGCCGTCAAAGCGGGCATGGCGGGCTAACCCGGTCGACTCCGGGCGCCACCTTCTATCCGAAGTTTGTTCGTGAGACCCAGCCTCGACGGTGCGGTTCGGCGAACAAGCTTCGGATTTTTGGTGCCTGGGCGCGCGAGATAGCAGTCATCTGACATATTTTTGCCTGCCCCGTATAGTTGAAGCTATGACTACAGCAACATTGGAACGCCCCTTGGCCGCCGCTGCGGCCGACGAGGCCTCAGACGCCCGGTCCCTCGACCTGCAGTTTGCCACTGCCGAGGAGATGCACGAAGGACTGGACAACGCTGTTGCCACCCTGATCGAAACTGCCAAAGACGCAGCCTGCGGCATCCTCGTGACCCGCCTGCGCCCCGGCCGCTTTACCGTAGCCGTTGACGCGTCGGTTCCGTTCGGCGAGACCTACGAAGCCATCGCCGCCTGATTCAAACCGCCAACAAAAGAGTCCCTGCCTCCCGGTCAAACCGGAAGACAGGGACTCTTGTGCGTTGTGGTGTTGCGCCCCTAGGTCCTGCGAATTTCTACGCCATCGGACTTAAGGAAAAGTTCCTTCTCTGACGGATTGGCCGGCACGAGCCACAGCACGTTCCCGCTCTGCGATACTTCTTCCACTTCGCCCGCCGCAATAACGTGCGCGTGTTTGATGATTTCCACCCGGTCCCCGGCTTTGAGCGTTCCCCACTCCGAGATGGTGGCCGAGTGGACATTGCGCCTCGACAGGACAGCCCCACGTGCTTTCATTTGAACTACTACCCCTTTGTATACGTCCTGCGCCACAGCCTCTTTGATGTGACTTTCACTACACCTTCAGTTCTACTACACTTCCCGGCGCCGAATTGTTCGTGTTGCACCATATTTCGACATTGGCCGAATTTCTCGGCAGGACCGAAGGATATTCCCGCTCAGGCAAGAATTCCGACGGCGGATTCGGCGGCCTCTCTTACCTTGCCGGAGGCAACCAAACGGTCAGCCGCCTCCAGCTCAGGTGACAGGAACCGGTCGGTTCCAGGACCATCGACGACGGACCGCAACACCCCGATCACGGCAGCGCCTGCCGGGCCGGGGAGAAGCTCGCCGTCGGACAGCTGCGTCCGAATGTCGATGGCGCGGGCGCTCGTCACAAGTTCGATGGCCAGGACGCGGCGAAGGTTCTCCACGGCTTTGCGCAGCTTCCGGGCCGCGTGCCAGCCCATGGACACGTGATCCTCCTGCATGGCGGAGCTGGGAATGGAATCCACCGACGCCGGGACGGCCAGGCGCTTGTTCTCCGAGACCAGCCCGGCCTGCGTGTACTGGGCGATCATCAGGCCCGAGTCGACACCCGGATCCGCGGCCAGGAACGCCGGCAGCCCGTGCGAACGCGCCGGGTCCAGCATCCGGTCCGTCCGGCGCTCAGCGATGGAGCTGAGGTCCGCAACGGCAATGGCCAGGAAGTCCAGGACGTAGGCCACTGGTGCGCCGTGGAAGTTGCCGTTGGAGCTGACGCGCCCGTCCGGCAGGACCACCGGGTTGTCGATGGCCGCGGCGAGCTCGCGGGATGCCACCAGGGCGGCGTAGTCCACCGTGTCCCGCGCGGCCCCTGCCACCTGGGGTGCGCAGCGCAGCGAGTAGGCGTCCTGGACTTTGGAATCCCCCACGCGGTGCGAGGCCACGATCGGCGAGTTCGACAGCACACGCAGCATGTTGTCCGCGCTGGCGGCCTGGCCGGGGTGCGGACGCAAGGCCGCATGCAGCTCCGGCACAAAGACCTGGTCCGTACCCAGCAGCGCCTCGACGCTGAGCGCGGCGGTGATATCCGCCGTCGTCAGCAGTTGGCGAAGGTCCGCGATGGCCATCAGGAGCATGCCCAGCATGCCCTCGGTGCCGTTGACCAGCGCCAGGCCTTCCTTCTCGGCGAGGGTGACCGGTTCGATGCCGTGCCCGGCGAGCAGCTCGGCGACAGGCGCCTCACCTCGCCCGCCGTACGTCACGCCGTCGGGCCCTTCCGCTTCACCCTCGCCCATCAGCACCAGGGCGCAGTGGGACAGCGGGGCGAGGTCGCCGGAGCAGCCAAGCGAGCCGAATTCGCGGACCACCGGGGTGATGCCGGCGTTGAGCACGTCCACCATGGTCTGCAGGACGACGGGGCGGACGCCGGTGCGGCCGGAGGCCAGTGTCTTGGCGCGCAGGAACATAATGCCGCGGACCACCTCGCGTTCCACGGCCGGGCCCATGCCGGCGGCGTGGCTTCGGATCAGCGATTTCTGCAGCTGGGTGCGCAGCTCGCCGGGGATGTGCCGGTTGGCCAGCGCGCCGAAGCCGGTGGAGATGCCGTAGGCGGGGATCTCGCTGTGTGCGAGTTCGTCGATGTGCGCACGGACCTTCGCCACCGTGTCCAGCGCCTCCTGGGCGATGGCCACCCGGGCGTTGTGACGGGCGACGGCGACCACGTCCTCGGGCGTGACGCCGCTGGAGCCGAGGGTGACGGTGAGCGGTGAGCGGGTAGGGGCCACGCGGACAGGGTTCCCTGGCCGAGCCTGCGAGGTTAGGGAGTTCGTGGGGATGGTCACTTTGTGGTTCCTTCTTGCATGGGGATGCGGACGCCGCGTTCTTTGGCGACGTCGGTGGCGCGGTCGTAGCCGGCGTCGGCGTGGCGGATGACGCCCATGCCGGGGTCGTTGGTGAGGAGGCGTTCGAGTTTCTG